>JBLMXT010000273.1:0-2503 GCA_050257915.1 Deltaproteobacteria bacterium | reverse complement strand
GTCGGTCGTCCTTGGCTTTCACGGCCCGCCACGCACCCGACTCGTGCGGCTTGCGGGCGGTCCAGGCGAGGTCTTCGGTCACCGAGTCGGCCTCCTCCCAGCGGAGCCGCCCGGACTCGATGACGCGGACGAAGTTCTCGGAGGCGTTGGCGAACTCGCGGCCGTCGAGCGGCTTGGCGTTCTTGAAGTGGCGGGCGAGGTCCGCGGTGTCCCACGGGTCGAACGCGATGCTGGTGGCCCCGAGCCTCAACGCCGCCTGTCGAAGCTCGGGGCCGAGGAGGTCGACGTCGATCGGGGTGCCGTGCGTCTCGGCGACGACGCGGAGCCCGACGGTGCCGTCGCTCTGCTGCCAGGCGATGGCCGCCGAGGCGCGCGTGCCGGAGGCGTCCATGCTGATCGCCATCGCGGGCCGGAGCGGGTCGCCGACGGCGCCGCGGCACCGTTGCCACGCCACGTCGCCGACGAGGCGCGGGCGCATGGTCACGACCCAGCGGCAGAGGTGCTCCGTCTCGAACGAGGCGGGCGGGCGGTTGGCCCGGAAGTACTCCAGCGTGTCGATCGGCAGGATGTGGCCGAGGGCCGGGTTGGCCTCGGCCCAGCCGTCCCGGTCGTCGAGGCTGCGGCGCTCGCCGGCCGACCACTCGAGGTAGGCCAGCCGGGCGTCGGGCTCCTCGGTGCCGCGGCGACGGAGGTCGTTGAGGACGAGGCTCTCGTCGTCGCCGGCGTTCGACAGGTAGATGATCTGGGCGTTGGGCCGGGCGGTGATCGTCGGCAGCATCGCGTCCATGAGCTCCTGGTCGTGCTGCTCGCGCACCTCGTCGATGAGGACGAGGTCGGCCGTCTCGCCGCGGGAGGACGAGTTGGGCGCCACGACCTTGTACCGCCCGCCGCAGGCCGTCCCGATCTCCTCCTGGCCGTTGGCCTTGCGGACGTAGACCGTGTCGGGGTCGGCGGCGATGAGGGCGGCGACGCGGAGGAACGTCTTGCGCGGGAGGTCCCGGTTCTGGGCCGTGTGCAGGATGTGCTCGCCGCGCCGCAGGCCCATGACGATCCGCGGGATGAGCAGCTCGCTCTTGCCATTCTGGCGGGCCACGACGATCGCCACCTCGCGGAAGGCCCATTCCGCCGCGGCGTCCTTGCGGGGCCGGCCGCGGTGGACCCGGAGGGCGGTGATGTAGCGGGCGGCCGTCTCCTGCCACGGCATGAGCGTGATGCCCAACTCGGAGGCGGCGGCGCGGAACTCGGGGAGCATGGAGCGCACGGGGACGGGTGGCGCCAGCCGGGGCTCGGCCGAGCCCTTGAGCGTCGTCTTGGTCGCCCGTGCGGCTATCGCCATCACCTCACCCGTCGTTTATGCGGTCCAGTATGCACTCGCTTTGTATAGTCGCCGGTTATCGTCGGAACCTTGGCGGAAACCCGCGGGGACCGCCGACCACTACCGGTAGTGGTGGTGGGCTTGCGGGACCCCAACATCTTGTGGTGTGGGGGAGGGAGATGTCGAGAGGCCGCATCTAGAAGCCACCCGTCCTCTGAAAGAACGGACGTTCTAGCAGAATATGCAGTCCGACTATGCACTGTGACCGTCCGTTCAGGCCCGGAATATGCATCGGTCGGGCGTGCCCTATTGCACAACTGGCACGCTGCCACGATGTTCGCCGGGTCCCACAGGTCACCGCCATGCGAGGCCGGCAGGACGTGATCCGCCGTGTTGGCAGGCCGGCCGCACCAGTGGCAGGTATGCAGGTCACGGACGAGGATGGCCTTCCGCAGCTTCTGCCAGCGTGCCGTCCCCAGCTCGGGGCGACGCGCCCTGCGCTTGCGCGGTGGCTCATCCCTGTTGCCGTAGGCTCGGCCCATCTACTTCTTCCGCTTCGGTAGCTTCTTCGGCACGCCGTACTTGCGGTCCCAGCGTGCCGCGATCCTCGGGTGGTGGATGTGCATGTAGGCCACCTGGGCCTTCGACTTGTAGGGCATGGCTACGGCGCCGGGCTCACGCGCGACCGGGTGATCTCCCCACCGAGGAGGGCGAGGAACGCAGCCACGAGGCCGACGATCGCCGCCTGCTGCTCCCCCGTGAGCTGGATGCCGAACACGGTGACGAGCACGACGAGGAGCATCTGCGCGAAGGCGATGATCCGGGCTGGTTCGCGCCGCCAGAGGTCGAGCAGGTAGGTCATCAGATCGACTCCTCGTACTTCGTGGTGCCGTCCACGCTGAGCTTCACCGCGTGCTTCACGTCACCCGGATACGGCATGAACGTCAGGCCCGCGATGTCCACGACAGCCTGCTGCCGGACGCCGCCCGTCGTGATGACGACGTACCGCTTCACCGAGGACGGGCCGCCGGCTGGGGAGTACACGTTGGCCGCCGTCACGCTCATCTTCGTGAGCGGCGTGGTGCCGTCGATCGCGTACACCTGGCGCCCTTGCGGCAGGGTCACGAGCTTGGGGGTCGGGTCGGTGATCTTCACGGCTACCTCGGGCTCGGGAAACTCGTCGAGGTC
>JBLMXT010000272.1:0-3010 GCA_050257915.1 Deltaproteobacteria bacterium | reverse complement strand
CCGATCCGCAGACGGTCTCCGTCCAGCGCCTGCTCAACATCGGTACGCCGGCGCTCCTGAGCCACGACCGCTACGCGTCCGTGATGACGCAGGCCCTGCGCCTGCTGAAGCACGTGCCCGGCATCAGGTGACGAGTGCGGGCGGCTCGCCGCGTCAGGCGGGCGGCGCCTGCGGAGGAGCTTCTACAGCTGGAACTCGTGGCGACAGTAGGCGTCGCCGCGGCTGAGCGCGCGCGTCTGCGTGTGGACCGAAGCATCGACGCCGAGCATGCCGCAGAGCATGCCGCGGTCGAACGCGCAGACGACGTCCGGATACTCCTCGGAGAGCTCCCGGTAGACGCAGTTGTGGACCTCGATGACCGTCTCGCCGTGGCCGTTGGACGAGAGCGTCGCGCCGTAGCCGGCGAGGTCCATCCAGTCCATGACCGCGCGCGGCGACAGGGCGGCCGGAGCGCGCGCGTCGCCGCCGGCGAACTCGTCGGCCGTCTGCTCGCCGCAGGCGCGGCCGAGCGCCGTCGCGGTGGTCGTCGCGACCTCGGGCTCGAGGGTCTCGTGCACCAGGCGCAGGAGCAGCCGCGCCAGACGTTCGTAGCGGCGCGGCGGAAGCATGATCTCGAGCCGCGCGTCGCTGACCGCGTAGATCTTGGCCGGCCGGCCGCCGCCGGCGCGCCGGCGCGTCGCCGTGGTCACGAGGTCCAGCTCGGTGAGCCGCTCCAGGTGCGCGCGGGCGACGGTGCGGTGCAGGCCGAAGACCTCGGCGACCTCGCTGGCGGACTGGGGCTGCTCACACCCGCGCAGGTGACGGTAGATCCTGCGCCGGGTGGGGTCGCCGAACACGTCGGCGAGCCGACCCAGATACAGGCCGTCCTTGTCGTACGAGGTCTCCACGAAAGCGACACTATCGCACTTGCTTTCACAAGCCAAGGCTTCTGATGCCTGCTGGGCACACAATGCGGTCATCACCCGAGAGCGGTCGTCCGCGCCGGTGCGGCCGCGGTGGCCGCGGGCCGTCTCGACGTTACGGAAGTCCGCCACCGGGATAAGCAGCAGGCAGCGGCCGCGGCCCCACGAAGGCACCGACGAGAGGAGCTGTCATGATCAGGGTGAAGAGCTTCGCCACGCCGATCAAGATGTTCGCCACCATGCGCGAACTGCACGACCTGGACGCGCAGGTGGCGGCCTTCCTGAACGAGGAGGGCGCCGACAAGGTGTTCTCGATGAGCGACAGCACGACGGTGGGCGAGCACGGCGAGACCATCGGCCTCATCCGCGCCGTGGCGTACCGGGTGCCGGACTGAGCGCCGTCGTGGACGGACGCCGCGCAGGACCGCGCCCGCGCGCGCGAGATTGGCCCACGCCGAGATGAGTGACGACGCCCACCCCGCCGGCGAGACCCCGGCCGACCCGATCCCGCCAGAGGCGCGCGCGGCGAACCTCGCCCTCTGGAACCACTGGACCGCGGTGCACGAGAAGAGCGCGTTCTACGACGTCGAGGGCTTCAAGGCGGGGGCGACCTCCCTCTGGCCGGTGGAACGCGAGGAGCTCGGCCCCCTGGTGCACGAGGGCGCCACCCTGCTCCACCTGCAGTGCCACTTCGGGCTCGACACGCTCAGCTGGGCGCGCCTCGGGGCCGTCGTCGTCGGGCTGGACCTGAGCGACGAGGCGATCGCGCTGGCGCGGCGCCTGGCCGCCGAGGTCGGCCTCGCCGAGCGCGCCGAGTTCGTGTGCGCCGACCTCTACGACGCGGACGCCCACCTCGGCGGCCGGCTCTTCGACATCGTGTTCGTCAGCTGGGGCGCCATCGAGTGGCTGCCGGACCTGGAACGCTGGGCGGCGATCGTCGCCCGGCACCTGAAACCCGGCGGCACCTTCTACATGGCCGAGATCCACCCGTTCGCCTACGCCCTCGACGAGGTCCCGGGCGAGCACGACGTGCAGGTCAAGTACCGGCTGCTGCCGGCGCCCGAGGCGCCGGACGTCGATCCGGTGGAGGGCAGCTACGCCGACCCCGGGGCCGACACCACGGGCCACACCGCCTACGGGTGGCCGCACAGCCTCGCCGAGATCACCGGGGCGCTGGTCGGTGCCGGCCTCCGTCTGGAGCACCTTCACGAGTTCCCCACCTCCCCGTCGCCGTTCTGGAGCTGGATGGTCCGCGACGACGACCGCTGGTGGTGGCTGCCCGACGCGGAGGGCGGGCTGCGCAGGGACCTGCCTCTGAGTTACTCGCTGCGCGCCTCAAAGCCTGCGGACGCGGAGGACTGACGGTGCTCGACGACTACCTCAAGGCGAACCTGGCGAGCTGGGACGAGGCGGTCGGGCTGCACGTCGGTTCGGAGCTGTACGACGTCGCGGGCTTCAAGGCCGGCCGCACCGCGCTGAGCGCCATCGAGCTCGACGAGCTCGGCCCGGTGGTCGGCGAGGGGACGAAGCTCCTGCACCTGCAGTGCCACTTCGGCCTGGACACGCTGAGCTGGGCCCGCCGCGGCGCCGAGGTCACCGGCGTCGATTTCTCCGGTGAGGGCATCAGGACGGCGCGTGCGCTGGCCGACGAGGTCGGCCTCTCCGCGCGCGCCACCTTCGTCCAGAGCGACATCGAGAGCCTGCCGGACAAGCTCACCGGGCAGTTCGACGTGGTCTTCACTTCCTGGGGAGCGCTCATCTGGCTGGCCGACCTCGAGCGCTGGGCCGACGTGATCGCGCACTTCCTGCGGCCCGGCGGCGTGTTCTACATCGCCGAGTTCCACCCCTACGTGTTCCTGCTCGCCGACGACGCGACGCCGGACGCGCTGCGTGTCGGCTACCCGTACTTCATGTACGGCGTCCCGCAGCGCTTCGACGAGGACGGCGACTACGCCGACCCCGACGCCAAGGTGCAGAACACGGTGACGTTCGAGTGGCTGCACGGCTTCGCGGAGATCGTCGACCCGCTGCTGCGCCGCGGCCTGCGCCTCGACTTCCTGCACGAGCTGCCCTACACGGTGCCCGGACTGCAACTCCCCTTCGTCGAG
>JBLMXT010000271.1:0-5961 GCA_050257915.1 Deltaproteobacteria bacterium | reverse complement strand
GTGCCGTGACGGCGGATGACCTTGCACTTCTCACACATCGGCTTGACTGATGCTCTTACCTTCATCGGTGATCCTCGCTCCGCGCGCGAAAGCCGACACGGCCCTCGCACACCGCTCCGGGCGACCGTGTCGCGGCCGCTACTTGAACCGGTACGTGATCCTGCCTCTGCTGAGGTCGTAGGGCGACAGTTCGACCTTGACCCTGTCGCCGGGCAGGATGCGGATGTAGTTCATGCGCATCTTGCCCGAGATGTGGGCGAGCACCTCGTGGTTGTTGTCGAGGTGAACACGGAACATCGTGTTCGGCAGCGCTTCGACAACCTCGCCTTCGATCTCAATGGCTTCTTCTTTGTTCGCCATACTCCCCACTCGTCGACAGACAGCGGCCTGACATACTACCACAAACGGCGATGCTCACAAACCGCGTCGCCGGTGGGGGCGCGCCGGCCGATGCCCGCGCCCTGGTCTTGTCTGCTCACGCTCCGGCGCCGCTCCTCTCCGAGCGGCGGCGCGTGAGCACCCGCGGCCCCTTCTTGCCCACCGCGACGGTGTGCTCGAAGTGCGCCGAGAGTGACCCATCGGCCGTGTGGATCGCCCACCCGTCGTCGGCGACGACGACCTCGTAGGCGCCGGCGTCCACCATCGGCTCGATGGCGAACACCATCCCTTCTTCCAGCCGCGGACCGCGGCCGGGGTCACCGTAGTTCGGGATCTGCGGGTCTTCGTGCATCTCCTTGCCGACGCCGTGGCCCACGAGCGAGCGCACCACGCTGAATCCGGCCGCCTCGACGACCTCCTGCACGGCGTGTGAGATGTCGCCCAGGCGCCGCCCCTCACGGCACTCGGCGATGCCCGCTTCGAGCGACTCGCGCGTGACGTCGAGCAGCCGCTGGGCCTCGGGCTCGACGGCGCCAATGGGCAGCGTCACCGCCGAGTCGGCGACGTAGCCGTCGAGGGTGACGCCGACGTCGAGGCTGAGCAGGTCGCCCTCGGCCGCCCGATACTTGCCGGGGATGCCGTGGACCACCATGTCGTTCGGCGACGCGCAGATCGACGCCGGGAAGCCGCGGTAGCCGAGGAACGTCGGCACGCCGCGGTGCTGGCGGATGAACTTCTCCGCGATGCGGTCGAGCTCGGCGGTGGTGACGCCGGGCGCCGCCGCCTCCGTGAGCGCGTCGATGCAGTCCGCGAGGATCGCGCCGGCGGCGGCGATCTTGGCGATCTCTCCTGCCGACTTGCGGACGATCACGCAGCGTCCGTCCCTCGCTGGGCCCTCTCGGGCCGAGGGCCGCTCAATAGCACAACGGCTGCTCCGTCGCCTGCGGTCATTAGTCAGCCGAGAGGATCTGCCGGACCTGCTCGTAGACCTCGTCCGGCCGCTTGCCGCCGCCGAACGCGCTCTGCAGCACGCCCTTGTCGGTGTAGTAGCCGACGAGCGGAGCCGTCTGCTGCTCGTACACGCCGATGCGGTTGCGCACCGTCTCCTCGTTGTCGTCGGCGCGCTGCACCAGCTCGCCGCCGTCGAGGTCGCAGACACCGTCCGTCTTGGGCGGGTCGAAGGTGACGTTGTAGATCTTGCCGCAGACCGCGCACGAACGGCGGCCGGCGATGCGCTGCACGAGCTCGTCGGCGGGCACCTCGATGAGCACGACGTGCGTGATCGCCCTGCCCGCCTCAGCCAGCAGCGCGTCGAGCGCCTCGGCCTGCGGGATGGTGCGCGGGAACCCGTCCAACAGGAAGCCCCGGGCGGCGTCGGGCTCGGCGAGCCGGTCGCGGACGACGCCGATCACGACCACGTCCGGGACCAAGCGGCCGCTCTCCATGAACGTCTGTGCCTCGCGGCCCATAGCGGTGCCCTTGGCCACGGCGGCGCGCAGCATCTCGCCCGTGGAGATGTGCGGCAGCGCGAAGTCGGCGACGATGCGCTCGGCCTGGGTGCCCTTGCCCGCGCCGGGGCCGCCCAGAAGGATCACGTTGCGCTGCGTCATCTCGCCACCTACTTGAGGAAGCCTTCGTAGTGCCGCATCAGGAGCTGTGCCTCCATCTGCCGCATCGTGTCGAGCGCGACGCCCACCACGATGAGCAGCGAGGTGCCGCCGAAGTAGAACGGGACGTTGATCGGCGGCCGCGACAGCAGCCACGGCAGGACGGCCAGCGCCGCCAGGAACAGGGCCCCCGGGAACGTCAGCCGCGTGAGGATGCGGTCGAGGTACTCGGCGGTGGGACGGCCGGGCCGCACGCCGGGGATGAACCCGCCGTACTTCTTGAGGTTGTCGGCCTGGTCGATCGGGTTGAAGGTCACCGCCGTGTAGAAGTACGTGAAGATGACGATAAGGATGGCCTCGAAGATGATGAAGAGGAACGTGCTCGGCCCGAGCACCCGCTGGAACCACCCGCCGATGCCGTCCGTGCCCAGGAACTGCGCGAACGTCGGGATGATCATCATGACCGACGAGGCGAAGATGACCGGGATGACGCCGGCCATGTTGACCTTGAGCGGGATGAACGTGCTCTGGCCGCCCATCATCCGGCGTCCGACCACGCGCTTGGCGTACTGCGCCGGGATGCGCCGCTCACCGGTCGTGATCCAGATGACCCCCACGACCACCGCCAGGCCGATGACCAAGAACAGGATGATCGGCAGCAGGTCCAGGGTGAAGAGCTGCGCCGCGCCCGACGGGATGCGCGAGACGATGCTGATGAAGATGATGATCGACATGCCGTTGCCGATGCCGCGCGCCGTGATGAGCTCGCCGAGCCACATCACGATCACGGCGCCGGCCACGAGGCTGGACACGATCAGCGCGGCGCGCCACCAGTTGAGGTCGGGCAGCGCGTCGTACTGGCGGAACAGCACGATGTAGCCGAACGACTGCACCAGCGAGAGGCCGACGGTGAGCCAGCGCGTGTACTTGGTGATCTGCTTCTGGCCCTGCTCGCCCTCTTTGGCCAGCTCCTCGAGCTTGGGGATGACCACCGTGAGGAGCTGCATGATGATCGACGCGGTGATGTACGGCATGATGCCGAGCGCGAACACGGCCACCCGGCTGAGCGCGCCGCCGGAGAACAGGTCGAGGAAGCCGACCACTCCGGCCCCGCCCTCTTCGAAGAACTTCTTCAGGGCCTCGAGGTCGATGCCCGGCACGGGCACGTAGGACCCGAACCGGTAGATCGCGACCATCGCCGCCGTGAAGAGGAGCTTCGTGCGAAGCTCCGGGATCTTCCAGGCGTTGGCAAGCGACTGCCAGAGCTTGTTGTTCACGGCAACCCCCCGGGGCTGGTCAGAGGAGCTCGGCCTTGCCGCCGGCCGCCTCGATCTTCTCGACGGCGCTGCGGGAGTACAGGTGCACGCGCACGGTGAGCGCCACCGTGAGCTCGCCGCCGCCGAGGACCTTGATGGGCGTGCGGGTGTTCTTGACGATGCCCTTGGCGACGAGCGCCTCGGGGGTCACCTCATCGCCGGCCGCGAACGCGTTGGCGAGGCGGCCAACGTTGACCGGCACCGCGTAGGTGCGGAACGGCCCGATGGGCATGCTCTTCTTCATGTGCGGGCCGCGCAGCTTGCCGAGGCGCATGTAGAGCGGCATCTGCCCGCCCTCGTAGCCCGGGCGCACGCCGCCGCCGGAGCGGGCGTTGTAGCCCTTGTGGCCCTTGCCGGCCGTCTTGCCCTGGCCGGAGCCCTTGCCGCGGCCGAGACGCTTGGTGGCCTTGGTCGAGCCCGGGTTGGGGCGCAGGTTGTGGAGTCCCAGTTCCTCTGTCATGTCACGACTTCTTCGCTGCAGGGCGGACCTCGACGAGGAACGCCACGTGGTTGACCATGCCGCGGATCACGGGGGTGTCCTCGTGCACCACGGTGTGACGGATGCGCTTGAGACCGAGCGCGCGGAGCGTGCCGCGATGCTCCGGCTTGCGGCCGATGGCGCTCTTTGTCTGCGTGATCTCGATGTAGTCGGCCATGTGCCTCAGGCCTCCTTGGCGTCCGCAGCCTCGGCGGCCTCAGGCTCGCGCTGGTCGAGACCCAGCACCTGGGCGACAGAGATGCCGCGCAGACGCGCCTGGCCCTCGGGCGTCTTGAGCGACTGCAGGCCGGCGACGGTGGCGCGCACCAGGTTGATCGGGTTGGTGGTGCCCAGCGACTTGGTGAGGATGTCGCGGACGCCGGCCAGCTCGAGCACGGCGCGCACGCCGCCGGCGGCGATGACGCCGGTGCCGGGCGCGGCCGGCTTGAGCAGCACGCGGGCGGCGCCGTAGCGGCCGATCACCTGGTGCGTGGTGGTCGTGCCGTTGTAGCGCGGCACGGTGAACAGGTTCTTCTTCGCGTCCTCGATCGCCTTCTGGATCGCCAGCGGCACCTCGCGCGCCTTGCCGTAGCCGGCGCCCACATGCCCGTTCTCGTCACCGACGACGACCAGGGCCGTGAAGGAGAACCGCCGGCCGCCCTTGACGACCTTGGCGACGCGGTTGATATCGACGACGCGCTCTTTGAGCTCGTTGCCTTCGCTGAATGATCCTCTAGCCACGGGGTCCTATTCTCCTTGTCAGAAAACCAGGCCGCCCTCGCGGGCGCCCTCGGCGAGAGCCTTGACTCGGCCGTGATACAGATAGCCCGAGCGGTCGAACACGACGCGCTCGATGCCCTTGTCCTTGGCGCGCTGCGCGAGCAGCTCGCCGACCTTCTTCGCGACCTCGGCCTTCTTGAGACCGGAGCCGTCGACCTCGGCGGAGCGCGCGGCGACGATCGTCGCCGCGGCGGCGTCGTCGACGAGCTGCGCGTAGATCGCCTTGTTCGAGCGGAACACCGACACGCGCGGGCGCTCGGTGGTACCGCTGATGCGGCCGCGGATGCGGCGCTTGCGCCTCGCCCGGGCCTCTCTGATGCTGGTTGCGCTCATCTTCTGGTCGTTCCTCTTCTCTCAGGCAGCGCTAGGCGCGCTTGCCGACCTTGCGCTGGACGTACTCGCCGGCGTACCGGATGCCCTTGCCCTTGTACGGCTCGGGCGGCCGGATGGAGCGCACCTTGGCGGCGACCTCACCGACGACCTGCTTGTCGATGCCCCTCACGACGACGACGGTCTGCTGCGGCGTCTCGAAGGTGATGTGCTCCGGCGGCTCGATGACCACCGGGTGGCTGTACCCGACCAGCAACTCGAGAGCGTCGCCCTTGATGCTGGCGCGGTAGCCGACGCCGACGATCTCGAGGCGCTTCTCGAAGCCGTCCGTGACGCCGGTCACCATGTTGGCGATGAGCGTCCGGGTGAGCCCGTGCAGCGAGCGGTGCTGGCCGCTGTCGGTGGGCCGCTTGACCTGGATGACGCCGTCGCCGACCTCCACCATCATCTCGCGGGGGACCCGCTGGGTGAGCTCACCCTTGGGGCCCTTCACGGTGACGACGGCGTTGTCGTACTTGAACTCCACGCTGCCGGGCAGCGGGATTGGGGCTTTTCCGATCCTCGACATGTCCCGTCCTTACCAGATGAAGCAGATGACCTCGCCGCCGAGGCCGAGCTTCTGCGCTTCAGCGCTGGTCACGAGGCCTCGCGACGTGGAGATGATGGCCGTGCCGAGCCCGCCGAGCACCTTGGGCAGCGTCTCCTTCTTGGCGTAGATGCGGCGCCCGGGCTTGGAGACCCGCTTGATGCCGGAGATGACGCGTTCCCGGTTCTTGCCGTACTTGAGCTCGACCACGATGACCTGGCCGTGCTCGCCCTGCTTCGTGTCGTAGCCGGCGATGTAGCCCTGCTCCGTCATGAGGCGGGCGATCTCGGCCTTCATCTTGGAGGCCGGGATCTCGACCGTGCTGTGCCGGGCGGTGCTGCCGTTGCGGATGCGGGTGAGCATGTCGGCGATGGGGTCGGTCATGGACATATGTGTCGCCTCCTCACCAGCTCGACTTGGTCAGACCCGGGATGACGCCCTGGTGCGCGACCTCGCGCAGACAGATGCGGCAGAGCCCGAACTTGC
>JBLMXT010000270.1:0-2506 GCA_050257915.1 Deltaproteobacteria bacterium | reverse complement strand
CGGCCCCCCGTGCGTCAGAGGTTGCTGGGACGTTCCGCCAGCGTGACCGTGAGCTGCTCGGTCTTGCCGTCACGCTCCACCGTGACGGTGACCGTGTCCCCCGGCCTCTTGGTGCCGAGATAGGCGATGAGGTCGTCCGCCGTCTTGACCTCGGTGTCGTCGATCTTGACGATCACGTCGCCGCCGATGGTGAACTGCTCGCCCTGCACGGTCACCGTCTGGTCGCCGCCCCTGATGCCGGCCTTGGACGCCGGGCTGTCGGGGGAGACGGCCTCGACGAGGGCGCCGCCACCGGACTGCATGTCGAACATGCCGGCGATGTCGCTGGTGAGCGTCTTGAGGCTGACGCCCATCCACGCGTAGGTCACCTTGCCGTTCTCCTTGATCTGCTCGAGCGAGCGCACGGCGGTGTTGATCGGCACCGCGAAGCCCAGGCCGTCGTTCCCGCCGCCGGACGAGGCGATCTGCTCGTTGATGCCGATGACCCTGCCGGAGCTGTCGATGAGCGGTCCGCCCGAGTTGCCCTGGTTGATCGCTGCGTCTGTCTGGATCCCGTTGGGGATGGTCTGGCCGTTCGGAGCCTGGAGGCTGCGCCCTGTCGCCGAGACGATGCCCGAGGTGATGGAGAAGTCGTACCCGAGCGGGTTACCGATGGCCACGACCGGTTCGCCGACGACGACCTTGTCGGAATCGCCGAGAGGCAGAGGCTTGAGGTCGACCTTGGCCGGGTCGACCTTGATGACGGCGACGTCGCTGCCGATGTCCAGGCCGACAAGCTGGCCGGGGACGCGCTGCGTCTCGGAGCCGCCCTGGTTGAAGACCACGGTGACGCTGTTCGCACGCTGACCGCTCTCGTCGACGACGTGTGCGTTGGTCAGGATGTAGCCCTCGTTGTCGACCACGAAGCCCGTGCCGAGCGCCTGCGCGCTCTGTGGCTGGCCGAACTGGTCCGTCCCGGCTCCGCCGAACTCCGACAGGACCATCACGACGCCACCCGAGAGCGTGCTGTAGATCTGCTCAGGTGTGAGCCCGCCGCCGCTCGCGGTGGTGGATGGCGTGCTGTAGACCGTCGGAGTCTCGGGCGTGGCCTGGACGACCGTCTTGTTCACCGCTCCGATGTCGAACACGAATACCAGGAGGAGGACGACGGCCGCGGCGGCTACGGCACCGCCCGCGAGGCCTGCCAGGAACCCTTTGAGCTTCATGCCTGCTTCCCTTCGCTGTGCTGCACAGGGGGGCAGACCCGCCCGACCCTGGCCGGTAGTCATCCGTGAAGATGCCGCTCGGCTGTTACCTGCCCCCTACGGCCGTGTTAAGCAACCGCACCGCGTGGATTAAGGGTTGTGAACGCCGGCCGGTCGCCGCTCATGAGGCGGCGCGACGGCGGCGCCCGCCCGCCGCACGCGGCAGGCGGACGGTGAAGCGGGCCCCCCCGTCCGGCGGCGACTCCGCGGTGATGCTGCCGCCCATCATCTCGGTGAGCTCGCGCGCGATGGAGAGCCCGAGGCCTGCGCCTGCGGTCGTCGCCCGCTCGTCGCGGCCGCGGTGGAAGCGCTCGAACACGTGGGGCAGCTCGCTGCGGGTGATGCCTGGGCCGTCGTCGGCGACGACCACGACGGCCTCTTCCTCCTCCAGGCTCGAGGACAGTCGCACTGAGCTGCCCGCCGGCGAGTACTTGATGGCGTTGTCGATGAGCGCGCGCAGCACCTGTACCAGCCGCTGTTCGTCGCACCACGCCGTCTCGCCCGCGTCGCCCTCGAACGACAGGGCCACATCCTTGGTCTGCGCCTGCGCCTGGAACTCGTCGAGCACCGAGCGACCGACCACCACGAGGTCCACGTGCTCCGGGTTGAGCTCGAACGAACCCGCCTCCACGCGCGAGAGGTCGAGCATGCTGACCGCCATGGTGCGCAGCCGATCGACCTGCTGGCGCATGATCTGGAGAAACTCGCCCTGCTCCTCCGGGCTCAGCTCGCCCTCGTCGATCAGCTCGAGCGACCCGGCGAGCGAGAACAGCGGCGTCTTGAACTCGTGCGACGCGTTGGCGATGAGGTCGCGCCGGGCGCGCTCGAGTCTGGCCTGCGCGGTCACGTCGCGGAGCACGACGATGGAGGTGAAGTCGGCGTCGCCGCCCACGGGGTACGTGGTCGCCTCCAGGGTCACCTCGTCGTGCGCGAACACCACCATGTCGAAGTCGGCGTCCCGTTGCGAGTCACGCCACAGCTGGGCGACGTCTGCCGGGAGGGCATGGTCGACCGTCTCGCCGACCAACGTTTGCGCGTCGAGCAGTATGGCGGCGGCCGGGTTGGCGATGGTGACCCTACCCTCGGCGGAGACGCCGATCACGCCCTCGCTCAGGTCGTTGAGCAGCACCTCTACGCGGTCGCGCTCGTACTCGACCTGGGCGAAGGCGCTGCGCAGCCGGTCCGACCTTCCCTGGCCAACAATCAGGTCAACAAGCTGGTCCGTATCCGCCGCCTCGGCCCCCACCTGGCCGCACGCCGCT
>JBLMXT010000269.1:0-14253 GCA_050257915.1 Deltaproteobacteria bacterium | reverse complement strand
CGCTGCTGCCAGCTGCGCTTGAGCGCGAGTCCGCCCAGCATCGCGGCCTCGCTCGAGCCGGTGGTGGAGCAGCCCGTGGCCCTGTCCGGGTCCGGTGAGTGGTAGAGACGGCTCAGCATGTTGACGCAGCGCATCTCGATGGCCGCCGTCTGGGGATACTCGTCCTTGTCGATCATGTTCTTGTCGAAGGTCTCGGCCATCAGCTTGTCGGCGTGCGGGTCCATGTAGGTGGTGACGAACGTGGCCAGGTTGAGGCGCGCGTTGCCGTCCAGCATCAGCTCGTCATGGACGATCTGGTACGCGACCTCGCCGGGCATCTCGCCGGGCGGCAGCTCGTGCGTGGGGACTCGTGCCGTCTCGGCCGAAAAGACCTCCTCGGCAGCGGCCTTGCGGACGCGTGAGTACGGGTTCTTGGGGTGCTGAAGGGCCACGGCTACCTCCCGGTCACTTGGCCGTCCACCACATCCTACCCACAGCCGCGGCTCGTGCGGCCGCCCTTCAGAGCGACGCGGACGGCGACGGCGACCAGGTGGCCTCCGGCGCGGGCGACGGCGAGCCGGACGGAGACGGCCCCGCGGTCGCGCGCCCCGTGGGCAGCGGTGAGGGAGCGGGCGACGCCGAGGGAGCGGGCGACGGGGAAGGATCGGGCGACGGGGAAGCATCGGGGGTCGCCGAGGGCGTCACGATCCCCAGCGGGCTCCCCTGTGGCGAGGGCTCGGCGACCGCCGCCGGCGACGGAGACGCCGCCGTGTCGGCGGCGGGCGTCGGTGCGACGGACGCCGTCACGGCCGGGGTCGCGGCGGGTCGCGGGGCGGGAGTGGCGGCGCTGCCACGCGTGGGCGCCGCCGGCATGGGCGAGACCAGCGCGGCCGCGGATGCCCGCGGCGGCCGCCGGTCGGTGTGCGTCGCGGCGATCTCGGCCGTGCCCACGGTCGCCGCGGCGGCGGCGATCAGGACGGCCGTCTTGACGGATGCCGGGAGCCCGAGCGCGGCGCCCAGGCCGCCCGTCGCCAGCAGCGGCGGGCTCATCATGGGCATGGGCGGGCACGGCGCCGGGGCGACCAACGCGACGGGCGGCGTCGCCAGCCCTGCCGGCAACGGCAGCAGCGGCAGCGCCGTGAAGCCGGCCGAGGAGCGCGGCAACGACCGGCCAGCGGCGGCGCAGCGCTCCTCGAACCGCGCCCGGAACGCCCTCCGCGCCCGGGCGAGCAGGACCTCGACGGACCCCGGCGTGAGCTCGAGACAGGCCGCCACCTCCACCAGGGAGAGACCGTGGACGTCCTTGAGCAGAAGCGCCGCGCGCTGCCGCCGCGTCAGGTCCCCGATGGCCGCCTCGAGCAGGCGCTGCAGCTCGGACTGGTCGTAGGGGTCCTGCGGCGACGGGGCGTCGTCGCTGGTCGCGACCGGCAGCGGCCTCCGGGCGGCGCCGCGCAGGTAGTCGTAGCAGCGGTTGAGCGTGAGCCGGTACAGCCACGGTCGCAGCAGCACCTCGCGATCACGCGGCAGGCGCTCGAACGCGCGCATGAGCACGTCCTGGGTGATGTCCTCCGCGTCGGGCCCGTGCCGCACCACGCGCAGTGCGAGGTTGTAGATGCCGACGGCGTACCTCGCGTGCAGCCCCGCGAAGGCGGCCGGGGCGCCGCGGCGCAGGCCGTCGACCAGCCGCGCGTCCGACCCGGCCTCCTCCGCCGGCTGCTCCGGATCCCTGGTCCTCCAGACCCCGCTCACGGCCCTCCCCGCTGCTCGCCGGGGCGAAGCCCGGCCCTGCGGCCGCGGCTCGCCTCGGCGCAAGAACGCCTCAGCAGACCGGACCCTAGCACCCGCGCGCCAACGTGTCCGCACTCGCTAGGCTTCGCCGTCGCGCCGCGTTGCTGTCGGAGAAGGACCGGTCCCCGGGTCGACCCCAAGGAGGAACCATGAAGAAGCTCACGCTCGTGGCGCTCGTCGCCGTCGCCGTCCTCGCGTTCTGCGCACCCGCGCTGGCCTGGCCGGTCGCGCTGCCGTGGTGGGAGCCGTCGCACCGCTTCACCTGCGTCGGCAAGATCCAGGCGGTGGACAGCGCCGCGAGCACGGTCACCGTGCGCGTCCACCTTGCCTCGCGCGGCGCGGCCGACTACCTCGGCGAGGATCTCACCGTCGCCGTGGCCGCCGACGCGCGCGTGTACAAGGCCGTCGGCGCGCGCCTCGCGCCCATCCGCCTCGGCGACCTCGTCGTCGGGGAGAAGCTGCGCGTGCAGGGCGTGATCGAGTACGCGTCGGGATCGGCGTCGTACGTCGGCAAGCGACTGGTCATGCGGCGCCTTCCGCTCAACGAGATCAGGCGCTTCGCCTTCCGCGGTCCCGTGACCGCCGTCGACCCCGCCGCGAGGACGCTCACGGCCAGGATGAGCCATGTGACCAGGGCGCTGAGCCCCTACTACCACGCGACCTGCGACTTCGTGGTCGCCCCGGATGCCCGCATCTGGGTGATGAAGGATGGCTGGCCGATCAGGGCGACGCTGGCCGACGTGGTCGTCGGCGACCGGGTGTACGCGCAGGGCGGCGCCGACCGCAGCACCCCGTCGGCGCCCGTGTTCACCATCCGCTGGATGGTCGTGCGGCACGCGTCTCCGGTGACCGTCACGCCCTGACGGCCCCGAGCGCCCGGGCCGGGCGGCGCGTCGCGCCGCCCGGCCTCACTCCTCGTCCATCGCCCGGCGCAGAGCCTCGGCGAAGTCCTCCTTCTCCACGTCCAGCACGTGGGCGACGCGCTGCGACGCGCCTGGGAGCATCTGCCCAACGCGGGCGGCGTCGGTCTTGTTGCTCACCACGGCGAGGGCCGCCTCGCCGCCGGTGAGCGACGCCCCGAGCTCCTCCGCATCCTTCTTGGGGAGGCTGCCCTCCGCGTGCCGCACCAGCGCGCCGCCGCCGGCCCCGATCAGCCCGAAGGGGATGGCGACGAACGGCGTCAGCACGCTGAGGAGCGCCCCGACGCCGAGCCCGGTCAGCACGTGGTGCCCGCTGTGCTTCTTGCGTTCCACGCGCAGCGCGCCGTCCTCGCCGCGCACGACGAGCGCGGCGTCGTAGGCGGCCACCAGCCCCTGCCGGTGCAGCGCGACGACGTTGTCGAAGTCGCTCTCCGCCGCCTCTCTGGTCTCGTACAGGCCTACGAACAGGTGCACCGGGTCGTGCGCCATGGGGTCCCTCCTTCGGTCGGTCGTCACCACTCTACCCCGGCCCGCCACGGCGAGCTTCGTCCGACCCGGGAGGCCGCCGCGGGCGCGTGACACGGCCGCCGCGGTCGGATAGCGTGCCACCATGTCGGTCTTCCTCTCGCTCCTTCCGGCGTGGCTGAGCACGGCCTTCTACATCTACTGGTTCGTCCTGATCGTCCTGCTGATCATGGACGACCGCGAGCCGTCCACCACGCTCGCGTGGCTGTTCATCCTGCTGTTCCTGCCGTTCATCGGCGTGGTCTTCTACATCTTCTTCGGGCGGGACTGGAAGGTCGTCGCGCAGCGGACCGGCTGGATGCAGCTGCTGCGCGATACCGAGCGGAGGGAGATGGCGCCGATCTACGCGCGCAACGCCGGCGCCATCGAGCGCTTCCGCGCGGAGTGGGCGAACGACATGGCCGTGCCCATCCAGCGGGCCATCACCAACGAGAACGTCGCCGCCGTGCTGCCGGCGTCGTCGCTCGAGCTCTTCAACGACGGCGCCCACAAGTTCCGGCGGCTCAAGGAGGACCTGGCCGGGGCGCGGCGCTTCATCCACCTGCAGTACTTCATCTGGGCTCAGGACCGTCTCACCGCCGAGCTGGTGCCGATCCTGCTGGACCGCCTGGAGGCCGGCGTCGAGGTCCGCATCACGTACGACTGGATCGGCTGCATCTCGTTCCGCAAGGCGGAGCTGCGGCAGCTCAAGCGGGCCGGCGCCCAGGTCCAGGCCGACGTGACCGACCTGCTGCGCATCAACTACCGCAACCACCGCAAGATCGTCGTCATCGACGGCGAGATCGGCTACACCGGCGGCATGAACGTCGGCCAGGAGTACATCGACGGAGGTGACCGCTTCGCCACCTGGCGCGACACGCACCTGCGCCTGACCGGCCAGGCCGTCGCCGCGCTGGAGAAGCTGTTCGCGGCGCGGTGGTTCGAGCACACCAGGAAGACCGGCGGCGAGAACCTGTTCGCCGCCGGCTACATGCCGGCGCCGGACCCGGAGGCGGTGGCGAGCGGGACGCTCGTCGAGGTGGCCGCGCAGGGGGTCGAGGACCCTTGGAGCGCGGCCCGCCGCACCCACATGGTCGCCATCGGCCAGGCGGAGGAGTCGGTCTGGATCCAGTCGCCCTACTTCGTCCCCGACTACAGCATCTACGACGTGATGATCAACGCGGCGCTCAGCGGCGTCGACGTGCGCTTCATGATGACCGGCATCCCGGACAAGCCCATCGCCCTCTGGGCCGCGCAGACCTACTACCGCAAGCTCATCGAGGCCGGCGCCCGCGTCTTCCTCTACCAGGCCGGCTTCCTGCACGCCAAGACGATCGTCGTCGACCGTGCGGTGAGCGCCGTGGGTACCATGAACATGGACCAGCGCAGCCTCAAACTGCACAAGGAACTGATGGTGTGGGTGTTCGACAGGGAGTTCGCCGGCCAGGTCGCCGACGCGTTCGAGAAGGACATGACGGACTGCCACGAGGTGACGCTGGAGGACGTGCTCAGCGTGGGCCGACTGAAGAAGTTCCGCAACCAGGCGGCCCGGCTCTTCTCGAACGTGCTCTGACCACCCGTCCCGAGGAGGGACCCTGGCGCCGCATGAGCCACAGGAACGGCCCAAAATCGCCGTGAAGAAGACCCGCCGCGTGGCGAGCTGGCAGGCGGTCTGGATCAAGCGCGCCGTCGTGCTCGCGCTGACAGGGCTCGGCCTGTACGTCGTCTGGCCGAGCCTCGCCGCGGTCTTCTCGTCCGGTCCGCAGCTCAGGCACGTCAGCCCGCTCTGGGGCATCCCCATCGTGGCGGCGGAGATCGCCAGCTTCGCCTGCATGTGGGCGCTGCTGCGCCTGGCGCTCGACGTCAAGCCGTGGTTCCCCATCGCGACGGCGCAGCTGGCCGGCAACGCCTTCAGCCGCATCGTGCCGGGCGGCGCCGCGGCGGGCGGCGCCATGCAGTTCGACATGCTGCGCCAGGCCGGCATCGGCAGCACGTGGGCGGCGACCGGCGTCACGGCGGTGTCGCTGATCTCCACGGCCACGCTCCTCGGCCTCCCGGTGATCAGCATCGTCTCGATCCTCATCACCGGCGCCTCGGTGGAGCGCAACCTGTTCCGCGTCGGCTCGATCGCCGTCGTGGTCTGCCTCGGGGTGATGGCCGGAGGGGCGGTGCTGCTGTTCGCCGACCGCCCGCTGCTCTGGGTCGGCGCCGTTGTCCAGAAGGTGCGCAACCGTGTGGTGCGCAGGCGCGCCCCGCTGGAGGACCTCGCCGACCGCCTGGTCGACGAGCGTGACCTCATCCGTCGCGTGCTGGGCGGCGGCTGGTGGCAGGCGCTCATCTACAGCGCCGGCAACTGGCTGCTCGACCTCACGGCGCTGCTGATAGCTCTCGCGGCCGTGGGCGCGCAACCGCGCGCGTCGGTCGTGCTCCTCGCCTACGTCGTCGCGGCGTTCCTCGGCATGATCCCCATCACGCCCGGCGGCCTGGGGTTCGTCGAGGCCGGCCTGGTGGGCACGCTCAGTCTCGCCGGCATCGGCACCGACCAGGCGCTCCTGGCGACGCTCGTGTGGCGCCTCGCCGCGTACTGGCTGCCCATCCCCATGGGCGCCGTCGCGTACTTCCTTGCGGCGCGCAAGTATGGCCGACCGCAGCACGTGGAGGCCGATGCGGAGGGCCGGATCATCGGCTAGGTGGGTGTCTTGCGCCCGTCGGCGAGGTGCGCGACGGCCAGCACCGGATGGCGGCGGAGCATCCTCGGCCCGCTGTAGCGCATGACCTCGCGCACGCGCTCGCGCATCGCGGGCCTGTAACAGTGCGTCTCGCAGTTGGCGCAGGTCGGCTTGTCCGCGCCGTAGCGGCACTTCTCCAGGCGGAGGCGAGCGTAGGCCAGCAGCTCGGCGCACTGATCGCACAGCCCGTCGCCGGCATCTGAGGCCGTGGTCTCGTGATGGTCGCGACAGTACAGCGCGATCATCGCCGCGATGGTCTTCTCCTCACGCGCCAGGCGCCGCGGCGGTCTGGACGTTCCGCTCATGCTTCACTCATACCCGCCGAGCGGCGGAGGCGCCTTGACTCTGGTCAGGCGGGCGGTGGCGGTGACCCGGCCGGGACGGAGCGTCCGTCCTGCTCGATCACCCGATCGAGGGCTGAGCCGCGCTCGCGTGTGATGTCGTCGCCAGGCCCGCTGCGCTGCCGGGTGATCCAGCGCACGAAGGCGTACAGCCACAGCGCGAACAGCACCACGAACTCGATCAGAAAGAGGCCGGTCGGCCAGTCCACGACATCCAGCAGCGAGCTCCCGAAGAGGAACTGGAGCACGAAGAAGGCGCCGGCGACGATGAGGAAGCCGACGAGGTAGCGGTTGCGGGCGCCGTCCTCCCACTCCCGTGAGGCGTGGCGGACGAGCAGCACCAGGAGACCGACGAACAGCAGCAGGATGGCCAGCTGCGCCGGCCACGACTCCATGACGTCGCGCAGCCACCGCGCCCACGCGGCGTTGTCGGGATCTGCCACACCGATCGACAGGAGCAGGTTCACGCGATCTCCTTCCCGGGCAGCGGGAGACACAGCTGCGTCACTCAGCATACTCCTCACGCTTCATGCATAGTGTGTCGTACAAGACTGGACATCCACGACCGCCGAGAAGGTAGTCTTACCGGCATGGACGACGGCCGGCGCATCGAGCACGACAGCATGGGCGAGGTGCGCGTCCCGGCCGAGCACTACTGGGGCGCGCAGACGCAGCGGTCGCTCGAGCACTTCCCCATCGGCACCGAGAACTTCCGCTGGGGGCGCCGGGTGATCTGGGCGCTCGGCGTGCTCAAGCTGGCGGCGGCGCGGGCCAACGAGGAGCTCGGCCGGCTGCCCCACGACAAGGCCGAGCTCATCGCGCGCGCCGCCGCCGAGGTCATGGACGGCGCGCTCGACGCCGAGTTCCCGCTGGTCGTGTTCCAGACCGGCAGCGGCACGCAGAGCAACATGAACGCCAACGAGGTCATCGCGAACCGCGCGAACGAGCTCGCCGGCGCCGGCAGGGGCGCCGCCGCGCCGGTCCACCCCAACGACGACGTCAACCGGGGGCAGTCGAGCAACGACACCTTCCCGGCGGTCATGCACATCGCCGCCGCGGTGCAGCTCGAGGACGAGCTCGTCCCGGCGGTCGAGGAGCTGCGCGACACGCTCGCAGCCAAGGCGGAGGACTTCGCGCACGTGGTCATGGTGGGGCGCACGCACCTCCAGGACGCCACGCCCGTGACGCTGGGCCAGGTGATCTCCGGCTGGGCGGCCCAGCTCGACCAGGCGCTGACGACGGTACGGGGCACGCTCGCGGGGCTGCACGAGCTGGCCCTGGGCGGCACCGCGGTCGGGACGGGGCTGAACACCGACCCCCGATTCGCCGAGACCGCGGCGGAGCAGGTCGGCCGGCTCACCGGCAAGCCGTTCCACCCCGCGGCCAACTTCTTCGCCGCGCTCTCGGCGCACGACGCGGTCGTCAACGCCAGCGCGGCGCTGCGCACCTTGGCCGGCGCGCTCATGAAGATCGCCAACGACGTGCGCTGGTACGCGTCGGGGCCTCGCGACGGCATCGGCGAGCTCCGCATCCCCGAGAACGAGCCGGGGTCGTCGATCATGCCCGGCAAGATCAATCCGACCCAGGCGGAGGCGCTCACCCAGGTCGCCGTGCGCGTGTTCGGCAACGACGCGACCGTCGCCTTCGCCGGCTCGCAGGGCAACTTCCAGCTCAACGTCTACAAGCCGGTGATGCTGCACGCGCTGCTCGAGTCGGCGCAGCTGCTGGCAGAGTCCGCGCGCGCCTTCGATACCTTCTGCGCGCGCGGCCTCGAGCCCGATCTCGAGGTCATCCGCCGGCACCTCGACGCTTCCCTCATGCTGGTGACGGCGCTCACGCCGCACATCGGCTACGAGAAGGCGGCGCAGATCGCGGAGAAGGCACATCGTGAGCGCATCACGCTCAGGCGCGCGGCGGTCGACCTCGGTCACGTCACGGCCGAGGAGTTCGACGCCTGGGTGCGGCCCGAGGACATGACGCACCCACTGGACGCGTGAGCGCGAAGTCGCGGCCAGACCGGCGCCGCGACGCGCGGACCGCGGCCGGGAGAGACCGGGACCGGGCAGCGCGCAAGGCCGCGCGGCCGGCGCCGGCCCGCCGGCCGGCCGCGAAGACGTCCTCCGGCCGCCCGCAGGACGGCGGCATGCTCAACACCCTGATCGTGGCGCTGCTCGTGGTGCTCGCTGTCATGATCGCGGTGTTCCTGCTCGTCGTCGTCCGCGTCGTCGGCTGACCCTCAGCCGCACGTCCCCCCTCAAGGCTCACTCTCGACGAACGCTCGCTCGACCCCGGGAGTGTCCGTGCCGCCGACAGACGTCATGGGTGGCGTCACCAGTGGCGTCATGGGTGGCGTCAGCGGCCGGCGGACTATGCCGCCGCCACAGCCCGCCCGGCACACGCAGCCGCTGGCGACCCTGCTCAGAGGTTGGTGAGGCTCTGCGGCTCGATCTCGCCCAGAGCCGCCTGGGCCGCCAGGGCGAGCTCCCGCTCGTGCTCGCGGCCCACCGAGAACACCCGGTAGAGGTGCGCCTTGGCGGGGACGAACTCGAGGATGCCGCCGAGCAACTGCTCCTCGATCCGGTCGGTGGCCGGGTCGTACACGGGCAGCCGCTTGGGTCCGACGAACGGGTTGAGCGGCCGCGGGTCCTGCGAGGCGATGTCGACGACGAACTCCAGGCCGCGAAGGTCGGGAGCCAGCTGCCGGACGATGGCGGCGTGGAACTCCTCGCGGGTCAGGTCCCGCGCCGCCGGCAGCGGCTGCTGTCGCTCCACGTGGTGCTCGTAGACCATGCTGTACTTGACGTGGCGATGGATGATGCTCTGCCACTCCTCCGCGAGTTCCCGCCGCGTGCTGTGCAGCGGCTCGTCCAGCCAGGCCTCGACCGTGGTGAACAGCGACCATTCGGTGAGCCGCCGGTACGCGCCCGGCTCCTCGAGCGGGCTGGCCGGCAGGATGAGGTCGAGCGTGGGCCGGAAGATCTCGTGCAGGTGCAGGTCGATGGCGTGGCCGATGCGGTGGAAGTAGACGTTCTCGTACATGTAGAAGCGCGCGTTGAGGAACGCCCGCAGCGAGCTCAGCGCGCGCTTGTGGAACGTGAGCCCGTCCGCGGTGCAGAAGGTGTAGTAGACGAGCCGGTCGACGTCGATGGGCCCGAGGCCCACGCCGCACATGCGCGCGTCCCGGCGCACGTAATCGAGGTTGTCGACCGTGACGGCTCCGGAGAGCGCCCGGTGCAATAGGCGGACCCAGCGGGGGATGGGGTCCGATGAAGCCGGCGTGAGGGCCGGCGCGGCGAGGGCCGCGGAGCCTTCGGCCCCGCTCTCCTCCGCGCGCACGAGAAAGGCGACGTGCCAGGGGTCCACCGCCTCGCCCGTCGCGAACGGCCCCGAGGGACTGCGCCGCAGCTCGGCCAGCAGCGGTCCCAGCTCGCCGACGATGAGGTGTTGCGAGATCTGCTCGTGGTCGATCCCGAAGACGGGGAGCAGGTACTCCTCGTCGCAGAAGTGGCTGAAGGGCCCGTGGCCGAGGTCGTGCAGCAGCCCGGCCGCGCGCAGGGTCTCCTCGACCAGGGGCAGGGACGGCGTTCCCGGCTCGACCTCGGCCAGGGTGGCGTACACCTGCCGCGCCAGCTTGCCGGCCAGGTGCATGGTCCCGAGGCTGTGGGCGAAGCGGCTGTGCTCCGCGGTGGGGAACACCCACCACGAGCTCTGCAGCTGATGGATGCGCTTGAGCCGCTGCACCCAGGGGTTGTCGATGACGTCGGGCTCGGCGATCTCTCCTGCCCGCGAGAGCGTGATGCGCAGGTAGCCGTACAGCGGGTCCGCGATGAGGTGGACGTCGTCGTACGGCAGCTTCATGGCCTCACTCCCCCGCGCTGAGCTGCTCGTAGGCCGCCTCGTGCGCGGCCACGAACGCGTCGCTGCCGAACCGCTCCTCCACGGCGCGGCGACACTCGGCCGGGTCGATCTCGCCGATGCGCGCGACCGCCTCTACCATCTCGTCCGGCGTGTCGACGATGAACCCGGTGCGGCCGTGCTCGATGACCTCGGGCACGGAGCCCTGGCGCATGGCGATCACGGGCGTGCCGCAGGCCAGGGACTCGATCATGACGAGGCCGAACGGCTCCGGCCACTGGATGGGGAACAGGGTGCAGTGGGCGCGCTTGTAGAGCTCGACCTTGGTGTCGTGGTCGACCTCGCCGCGGAAGTGGATGTTGTCCGAGAGGTGCGGCTCGACCTCCGCGGCGAAGAACTCCCGCTCGGGGCCCTCGTTGACCTTGCCGGCCATGATGAGGCGCCGGTCGAGGCGGCGAGCGACGTCGATGGCCGTGTGCGCGCCCTTGTCGGCCGTCATACGGCCGATGAACAGCAGGTAGTCGTCCTTCTCCGCGCTGAACGGCATGTGCTCCACGTCGATGGCGTTGGGGATGGTGCCGACGAACCGCAGGTCGGGAAAGCCCTGCCGCTGGTACTCGCTGATCGCGATGAACCGGAGGTTCCGGCGCAGCGAGCTCAGCATCTCCTGGGTGATGGCGTCGGCCGGCCCGTGCAGCGTGGCCACGACGGGCGTGCCGACGAGCTCGTGGACGAGCGCGCCCATCGCGCGGCTGGCGAGCCCGTCGTGATCGTGGATGACGTCGAACTCGCGGGCGCGCTTGTAGGCCTCGATGCTGTGCATCACCTCGAGGTGGGCGCCCTTCTCGATGTGCTCGAAGGGCGCGCGGGCGAAGATGTAGCTCAGCCGCGCCCGCGTCTCCGAGTCGCCGCTGGCGAACAGCGTCACGTCGTGACCGCGCGCCACAAGGCCCTCCGTGAGGAGGCTGACGACGAATTCGATGCCTCCGTACCGCTGCGGCGGCAGGGGGAACCAGGGCGGCGCGATCATCCCGATGCGCATCGCTGACCTCCAGGGGCGTCTTGACGTGTCGGCCGCGGCGCGGTGCGGCCTCCCGCAGCCTACACGCATCATACCCGGCTCCGGCCGCGCCGACCGCAGCTCCGCCGCCACCGGGGTAGGGTAGTGGGCATGATCGACCTGCACACCCACACCACGTTCTCCGACGGCTCGCAGACGCCCACCGAGCTCGTGGAGGAAGCGGCGAGGAAGGGCCTGTCGGCCATCGCCGTCACCGACCACGACACGGTGGACGGCCTGCCCGAGGCGATGGCCGCCGGCGCGCGCCTCGGCGTCGAGGTCATCCCCGGCGTGGAGATCAATCTCGAGCACGACCGCGTGACGATGGACATGCTCGGGTACTTCCTCGCCGGCATGCCGACCGACGAGCTGCAGCGCGAGCTCGCCGAACTGCGCGCGTACCGGGTGGAGCGCAACGACCGGATGCTCGAGCGCCTGGCCGATCTCGGCCTGCCGCTCAGCAAGGCCGACGTTGCCGCGACCAGTGAGGAAGGCGCCGTCGGCCGCCCGCACATCGGCGAGGCGATGGTGCGCCGCGGGTACGTGAGCTCGATCAGCGAGGCGTTCGAGCTCTACCTGCGCCGCGGCGCGCCCGCCTGGGTCGACAGACGACGGCTCGCACTGGGGCGCGCCCTCAAGCTGCTTCGCGCCTCGGGCGCGCTCCCCGTGCTCGCGCATCCCGGCATCATCCGCACGGACGCCGCCGGGCTGAACCACATCGTCCGGGACGCCGCCCGCGCCGGCCTCGCCGGCATCGAGTGCTACTACCCCCTGCACGACGCGGAGACGGTGACGCGCTGCCTCGGACTGGCGGAGAAGTACGCCCTGGTCCCGACCGGCGGCTCCGACTTCCACGGGACCGTGAAGCCCCAGGCGCGCCTGGGCGTCGGCTCCCTGGGCGAACCCGTGCCGGACGAGGTGCTCAGCGACCTGCGCTGCGTGGCGGCCGACCAGTTGCAGCGCCTCGGCTGACGCGCGCCGCTCCGGCGCGCGCCGCCGGACCTCGTGCGCCCCCGGCGTCCGCGGATACCCCTACCCGGCGTGGGTACCGGGGAGCGCAGCCTCCGCCGGGACATCTGTTGTCCCTCATCCCCCCCGGGGGTATAGTCGCCTGTGTGGAGGAGTACATGGATCAGGACGAGGCAGGGCGCCTGATCAATCGCCTGCGCCGGGTCGAGGGCCAGTCCCGCGGCCTGCAGCGGATGATCGAGCAGGGTCGTCCCTGCGAGGAGATCTTCACCCAGCTCGCCGCCACCAAGGCGGCGCTCGACCGCGTGGGCGTGCTGCTCATCTCGCTGAAGATGCGCGAGTGCCTCAACGAGGAGGCCGGCGACGCCGTCGCCTCCCCGGAGGCCGTCGAGAAGGCCCTCGAGGCCTTCCTCAAGTACGCCCGCTGCGTGAAGTAGCGGTACCGGCGCGGCGCGTGGCCGAGAAGTTCGACGCACAGCACGCCGACAAGCTCGAGGACCCGGAGCGGCTCATCGAGCTGCCGCCGGCCAAGCTGGTGGAGCTGCTCCGTCTCGCCGGCGCCGAGACCGTCGTCGACTTCGGCGCCGGCACCGGCATGTACGCGATCCCCCTGGCCGCCGCCGTCCCCGCCGGTCGCGTGCTCGCCGTGGACGAGCAGCCCGAGCTGCTCGACCGCCTGCGCGCGAAGCTGGCCTCCCATCCCGGCACCGGCGTCGAGACCGTCCTGAGCGTGGGCGGCCGAGTACCCCTGGATGACGGGGTCGCCGACCGCATGCTCATCGTCAACGTGCTGCACCACGTCGACGACGACCCCGACGCCCTCACCGAGATCCCGCGGCTGCTGGCGCCCGGCGGCCTGCTCGTCGCCGCCGAGTTCGCGCGCATGGAGCGGCCGGTCGGGCCGCCCAACGATCACGTGCTTCCGCTGGACCGGGTGCGGGCACTGCTCACCGGCGCCGGCCTCGTGGAGCTCGCCGTGTACGCGCCGGGCACGGTGGGCCTGTACCACAACGTGATCGTCGCGGAGAAACCGCGGCCGTGAGCCCATCGCTCGTCTCCCACGTGCGCGCCGAGCACGGACCGGGGCTCGACGCCTTCGTCGGCCGCCTCGTCGAGCCCTTCGGCGGCTGGGCCGGGATCGTGCGGCCCGGGGAGCGCGTCGCCGTCAAGATCAACCTGCTCCGCGCGGCCCCGCCCGAGAAGGCCGTCACCACGCATCCGGAGACGCTCGCCTGCGTGCTGCGCGCGCTCAAGGCGGCCGGCGCCGAGCCCTTCGTCGCCGACAGCCCCGGCGGCCCCAACGGCCCCGCCAAGGTGGCGCGCGCCTACAAGCTCAGCGGCATCGCCGGCGTCTGTGCCGCCGAGGGCGTCCAGATCGTCGACGTGGAGGACGACCGCGCCGTCATCGACGCGCCGGAGGGACGGCTGTACCGCTCGTTCCCCATCGGCAAGGCGTTCCTGGACGCCGACGCCATCGTCCAGGTCGGCGTCCTCAAGACACACCAGCTCATGCGCCTCACCGGCGGCGTCAAGCTCACCTACGGTGTCATCCCCGGGCTGGCCAAGGCGCACCTCCACGTCAAGGCCCAGCGGCGCGAGGACTTCGCGGACATGCTCCTCGACCTGCACCTCGCCGTGCGCCCGCGGTTCACCATCATCGACGCGATCGTCGCCATGGAGGGGCAGGGTCCCGGAAGCGGCACGCCGCGCGCGCTCGGCTCGCTCTTCGCCGCCCACGACTGCGTGGCGCTGGACGCGGCGCTCGCCGACCGCACCGCCCACGAGCGCCGCCACGTCTACACCGTCGCCGCCTCCGCTCGCCGCGGCCTCCTCGACCTCGAGGACCCCTACACCCTCGCCGGCGACCCCATCGAGCCCGAGCCGGACTTCAAGCCGGTGCGCCGCGACGTGCAGGAGCTGCTGCCTCCGTCGCTGCACCGGCTGGCGCGCAACCTCATCACCGCGCGACCGCGGCTGGTGGACCCGGACGCCTGCATCCGCTGCGACGAGTGCGCGGCCATCTGCGGCACCCGCGCCATCGCCATGGACCCTCTGCCCGACTACGACGACGCGGCCTGCGTGCGCTGCTTCGCGTGTACGGAGGTCTG
>JBLMXT010000268.1:0-6176 GCA_050257915.1 Deltaproteobacteria bacterium | reverse complement strand
ATCCTCGTCGAGGTCGTCGACGAGGAGGGCAGGCTCCCGCGCCAGGTAGATGATGAGCAGGCTGAGGACCAGCGAGGCGAGCAGCAGGTCCACGCCGTAGAGGAGTGCCGCCAGCTGCGCGTCGGCGCCCGTCAGGTGCGTGACCATGAGCGAGGTCGCGAAGGGCAGTAACCCGACGAGGAGCAGCAGCACCAGGTTGAGCGTATAGACGACCGTGTCCCCGCGCCTCATGTACTTGGTCACGCCCGAGTGCGTGATCCAGATCCCGCCGATGAAGGCGAAGCTGATGTAGTAGCCGAGGAACTCCGGCCACTGCTCACGCAGCGCAGCCCACAGGGGGGTCCCTTCGCCCGGGACGGTGATCTCGAGCACGAGCAGCGTGATCGCGATCGCAAAGACGCCGTCGGAGAAGGCGTTGAAGCGGTCGAGCGGGAGGGCGTGCCTGTCAGTTCCCGCGGGGCGGTCGTCTTCAGACGTCTGCTGTAGCGGGTCGCTCATGACGGGCTCTCCTCTCCGGTGTCTTCGCGGGCTCGGCTGGAAGGCGAGGGGCGGAGGGGGGAATCCCCGCTCCGCCCCTCGCTGGTCTTCTCCTGGTCAGACTAGCCGTACGTTTCGGGGCGGTTCGCAGTACTTCCTGCTGCGGAATGTGACCATGTGGTAACGACACGTCAACAGAGTCTCGGTATGCGTCAGAGGCCCTCCACCGCTTCGAGAAGTGGGACTTGATTGCCCGGCCTCGTAGTCGCGCCCGTGGTCGCCATAAGCGACTTCGTCGGCAGACCTGCACTTCCCCCAGAGGCGCGAGGCCTGCACCCCAGACTGCGGTGGACCGGCCTCACGGCCTGCGACAGGGTGACCAGGGGTCAGTCACCCTGTCGCGTCTTCCTCGGTGGAGCTCTTCAGTCCCTCAACGAAGCTTCTAGCGACCCCGACGCCGCTGGCGACGATTGATGCCGGCCAGCGACACCGGCGAGAGCGGCCGGCCGAACGGGTCGATGAAGACCGAGACGAGTTCGCCCTTGGGCGGCAGGCTACCCTCCAGCATGTCGACCGTGTAGGTGAGCGAGTCGCCGTCGATCTGTGGGTCCTTGAGCACGACGATCGCGTCCTCGGGCGTCTGGTCGCCCTTCTCGACGAAGGAGATCACGGCGTTCGGCGGGTCCTCGGCGAAGCTGTTCTCGCCCTTGCCCCACTCATCCACGAACTGCTTGGTAGTGAGGTGGCCGACCACGCGCTGCGGGCGGTCGGAGAAGTAGAGGGTGGCCGGCGAGGCGCCGTGGAAGGTCACCTTGTCGCCGTCGGTGGTCAGCTCGCGGGCCGTCTGCGCAAACAGGGCCTCGATGTCTTCCAGGGTCTTCTCGATGTCGTCACTCATGATGCGTCCTTTCGTGTGGTCGTGTGGGGCATGTGGTCGGCCCGCTCACGCGGGCGCCGGCTCAGAGCCGGGTTCCTTCTTGGAGGGCCATGAGGAACTGGCCGGCGGAGAGCGTGAAGAGGATCAGGCCGGCGCCGGCCGCTGCTGCCGCCGCCACCTTCCCTGTCGGGGCTGGCTTGCTCGACCATCACTCACACGCCGGTCTCGACTTGGAGCGCGCCGCTCTTGATCGCCTTCTCGACCACCTCGAAGTCCTTCTCGACCTGATCGGCGTAGCTCTCCGCGAAGTCGGCGAGGGCGAGGTCGAAGCGGTCGCTCTTGCCGAGGTAGGCGGCGATGGCGATGCGGTCGCCGGAGCGTGCGTGAGCCCGCGCCAGCGTCCAGGCGCAGATGCCGCCGTACAGGGCCAGCCCGTTCGGGCGCGGGTGCTCGACCGCGAACGAGCCCTTCATGTCGCGGAGCTGGCGCCAGTAGTAGTCGCGCTGCCGCTCGCCGGCGACGCGCACCCATCCGAGGAAGACGTCGCTCGCCGCCTGCATCAGCCGCTGGCCGGCGACGACGCGGCGGCCCTGGTTCTGGTAGCGGCTCTTGCCCGCGAACGCCTCGAGCACCGAGGGCCCGGCTTCCTTGAGCTGCAGGAACAAGGGGTCGTCGTCGTCGCGGCCCACCAGCAGGACGATCAGGGAGACCGTGCCCACGCTTCCGACACCGACGACCTTCATCGCGATGTCCGCGAACCTGTAGCGGTCGACAAGCCGGCTGTGGTCCTCCTGCAGCGTGGCGCGGTAGTCGGCGAACGCCTTCCTGGCGATGCGCTCGAGGTCCGCGTGCTCGACGGGGAGATGCGCGATGAGCGGCGGCGCGTCGATGATGCGCGGCAGCCCGTCGACCGTCTTGGTGAGCTTGGTCAGGGCGTGGAGGCTGTCGCGCGTGCGTGCCTTGGCGAGGATCTCGTCGACACGGCCCTTCTTCACGCCGGCGGCCGTCTTCGACAGCTTCAGGATCTCCTCCGCCGCGACCTTGGAGTAGTAGACGTCGATGTCGCCCATCGCGGCGTAGTTGGCCATCCACTCGCGGTAGGAGCGTGCGGCGGCGAGCGCGGCGTCACGGTTCTGGGCCGCGCTGAAGCCGGCGTTGCGGCCGGCGAGGACGATGCTGGTCACGAGGCGCTTGAGGTCCCATTCCCACGGCCCGGGCAGGGTCTCGTCGAAGTCGTTGACGTCGAAGAGCAGCGTCCGCTCCGGCGAGGCGAAGATGCCGAAGTTCAGCAAGTGGGCGTCACCGCACGCCTGCACGGTCAGGCCCGAGTTGGGGGTCGCCGAGAGGTCCGAGGCCATGAGCAGGGCGGCGCCGCGGTAGAACGTGAACGGCGACACCGACATGCGGCCCCATCGGATCGGCACGAGCTCCTGCACGCGCGCGCCGTCCTGGGCGTGGAGGAGCGCCACGGGGTCGGGGCGGTCGTGGGGCGGCGCCCATCCAGCGTGGCTCGTGCGCGGTGCCATCCCGCGTGCGGCCCTGCCGGCGGCACGGTGTTCCTCAGCGGCTGCCCAGCCCGCGATCTGCGGGCGGGCTGCGGACGATGTCGCGGCGGCCGCTTCGGCCTTCGCCATGACCCGCCCGACCGACTCACCGCGAGCGACGGCCTCGCCCTTGACCGCGGGCTTGGCGTCGGCTTGCTTGGCCTTGGCCGCCGCAGCGCGCGGGGGCGACTTCTGGGACGCCGGCTTCTTGGAGCCAGCCTTCACCTGCTTGGTCACGTTGATCTCCTCACTCGGGCCGGCATCAGTACCTCGGCCGGTCTACCTCGCCCGGCCGCTGGCTAGCGTGAACGGACCTCATCGACGGCGGGCAGCAGGTCGGTCCCGATGGTCAGCTTCAGCACGAAGCCATCGGCGCCGGCGGCGATCGCCGCTTCATGGACGCTCTGCTCGTCGTGGACGCTGAGGACGACGATCTTGAGGTCGGCAGATTGCGCGCGAAGTGCACGTAACCAATCGAGGCCGCCGTCCTGTGCCAGCGAGAGATCCACGACCGCCACCTCCGGGTGCAGACAACTCGCCGCCTGCAGGAGCGACGTCTTGTCGGCGACCATGACCACAGTGCCGAACTCCGTTTCGAGGAGTCCGCGCACACCCTCGGTGAGGGCGTGATGGCGGTCGGCCAGCAGAACACAACCGGCAGTCCTGTCAGGCATTGAGGCCGTCCTTCCCAGGCGAACACACTCGCCGCGATGCTCCTCGGTACGAGGCGTCGATCAACAGTACTCGGGGCGCGGGCGGCTGTGACCTCGGGAAACTACGCACCTGGCCCCTCGGCTACTACGGAGTCGGAACACCGAAGCCCCGCATTGGATGGTGTACCGTGGTGGCGTGGCTGGCCTCGAAGACACGGCGCACGCTCGCGAGCAAGCAGACAGACGTCTCGAGTTCGAGACGCTGCTCGCCGACCTCTCCTCCCGGTTCATCAACCTCGCCCCGGAGCTGGTGGACGGTGCGATCCAGGACGCTCTGCACCGAGTCTGCGAGCTCGTGGAGATCGACCGCGCGGTGCTCTGGCAATGGTCGGCGGCGACGCCGACCGAGATCACACCGACACACTGGTACCAGGGCCAGGATGTCCTGCGGCGTCCCGAGCTGCTTCGCCAGGAGGACTACCCCTGGTTCGTGCAGCAGATGTTGGCCGGTAACATCGTCATCGCCGCGTCGCCTGATGAACTGCCCGTCGAGGCCTCCGTCGACCGGGAGACAGCCCGCCGGCGCGGCCTCAAGTCGAATGTGACCCTCCCCCTCTCGGCCGGGGGCGTGCCCGTCGGCGCACTGGCCTTCACCATGACGCAAGCAGAGCGCACCTGGCCTGAGGCGCTGGTCAAGCGGCTGCAACTGATCGCGGATGTTTTCGCCAATGCCTTGGAACGCAAGCGCGCCGACGAAGCCTACCGGAAGAGCGAGGGGCGACTCGCCCTCGCCGCAGACGCAGCGGAAGCCGGGCTCTGGATCCTCGACTACCGCAGCGGCGCCGTCTGGGCCACCGCCAGGGCTCGCGCCATCTTCGGCCTCTCCGTGGACGAGGTCGTCACGCTGGAGGCCCTGCAGGCTGCCATTCACCCCGACGATCGGCACCTCATCCGCGAATTGATGGAGCGCTCGGCCCGACCGGGTGAACTCAACAGTGCGGAGTGCCGCGTCATGACGAGTGAGGGCGGTGTGCGCTGGATCCTCTCTCGCGGGCGGGCCCAGCCCACGTCGACGGGCGAGCCGGGCCAGATGATGGGCGTCTCATTCGACATCAGCGAGCGCAAGGAGGAGCAAGAGGCGCTCCTCGCAGGGCAGACTCGCCTCAGAGCGGCGGCAGAGCTCGCCGGCCTCGCCTACTACGAGATCGATTTCGTCAAGGACACGGCGTACCTCGACGACACGTACCGAGACATCGCCGGCATCCCCCCCACCCTTGAGAAGGGGCTCGAAGTGCTGGGGCACTGGATGGAGCAACTCCACCCCGACGACCGCTCCCGAGTGCTGGAGCTGCGCCGGCGCTTGCATGACGGGAGTCTCGATCAGCTCGTTGCCGAGTATCGCTACCTGCACCCTCGCCGTGGGGAGACCTGGGTCCAGCACATGGCTCGCGTCACCGCGCGCGACGCGAACGGGCGGACGCTCAAGTCCGACGGCGTGCTGCGCGACATCAGCGCGCTCAAGGAGAGCGAGGCAGAGTTGCGTGAGTTGGGCCTCCGGCTCATCGCTGCGCATGAGGAGGAGCGCGCGCGGCTGGCACGCGAGCTGCACGATGACATGAGCCAGCGGCTCGCGGTCGTGACGATCGGCATCGGACGAGCGGCGTCGGCGACAGCCGAGGACGAACGCGCAGAGGCCTTCCAGACGGCCACCAGGGAGCTCCTCCGTCTCGGCGAGGACATGCACTCCCTCGCCTATCAGCTGCACCCCTCGATCCTCGAGGAGCTCGGCTTGGCCGAGGCGCTGCGGGCCGAGTGCGAGCGCCGGACTCGCCAGGGCCAGATCGACATCTCGATGGCGTTCGAACCGCTTCCTGCCCGCGTCGCGCCCGAGGCCGCACTCTGCCTCTTCCGCGTGGCTCAGGAGGCGCTGAACAATGCCGCCCGCCACGCCGAGACAGATGCCGTGAGCATCACGCTCCGGCAGACGGATGATGGCTTGCTCCTCGCCGTCTCCGACGACGGCGTCGGCTTCGATCCGGAGAGCCCCCGAACGGGGATGCACCTCGGCCTCGCGAGCATGCGTGAACGCCTGCAGCTCGTGAGCGGTACGCTGACGATCGAGAGCGCCCCCAACGAGGGCACGACGATTGGCGCCTGGGTGCCCCTTCACGAGGAGTCGGAGTGACTGCTGGGCGACGTCCGCGCGTGCTGCTTGCCGACGACCATCTTCTGGTCGCGGAGGCGCTTTCAATCCTGCTCGGCGCAGAGTTCGACCTGCTGGCCGTGGTGGAAGACGGCCGTCAGCTGATCGAGGCGGCGGGGCGGATGCGGCCAGACGTGATCGTCGCCGACATCGCCATGCCGCGCCTGAATGGCATCGACGCCCTCATCCGGCTGAGGGAAGAAGGCAATCAGGTCCCGGTCGTGCTGCTCACGATGCATCGGGACATCAGCTACGTCCGGCGAGCGATCGCAGCCGGGGCGTCCGGCTTCGTGCTCAAGCAGTCGGCTTCGGCCGAGCTGATCAGCGCCGTCCACGCCGCGCTCGCGGGTAAGACCTACGTCACGCCCGAGCTGGCGGGCGAGGCCCTCGAGGACCTGCTGCGAGGGCCGGAGCCCGCCAGC
>JBLMXT010000267.1:0-7660 GCA_050257915.1 Deltaproteobacteria bacterium | reverse complement strand
CGCCGTGGCTGTCCACAGGCCCGCCCCGGTCCCGGCGGCGCCGGCGGCCATTCCCGCCGCGGCGATCAACAACCCGGCTGTGGCCAGCGCGCGCTCGTCCCGTGACGACCCACGATCGCGGAGGGCTGAGGCAGTGGACAAGGTAGGCATCGGACTCCTCGGCTACGGCACCGTGGGGTCGGGCGTGGGCAAGCTGCTCAAGAAGAACGCCGACGACATCACGCTGGCGACGGGCAGGCAGGTGGCGCTGAAGAGAGTGCTCGAGAAGGACCCGGGGTTCAGTCATCCGGACCTCGATCCGGCGCTGCTCACCACCCGGTTCGAGGACATCCTCGAGGACCCCGGGATCCAGGTCGTGGTGGAGCTCATCGGGGGGACGGGCGCGGCGCTCGACTTCCAGCTCCGCGCCCTCAGGGCCGGCAAGCACGTGGTGACCGCCAACAAGCAGCTCCTGGCCCAGCACGGCGCCGAGCTCTTCGCCGCCGCCGAGGAGAGCGGCGTGCACCTCCGCTTCGAGGCGAGCGCCGTCGGCGCCGTCCCCGTGATCAAGGTGCTGCGCGAGTCCCTGGTCGCCGCGGAGGTCAAGACGGTGTTCGGCATCGTCAACGGCACGACCAACTACATGCTGAGCGCGATGGCCGAGACGGGGGCCGACTACGACGACGTGCTCAAGGAGGCCCAGCGGCTCGGCTACGCCGAGGCGGATCCCACGGAGGACGTCGGCGGCAAGGACGCGGCCGCCAAGATGGCGATCCTCAGCTCGATCGCCTTCCACAGCCGCACCGGCCTCGACGACGTCCCCTTCGAGGGCATCACCAAGGTCTCTTCCACCGACATCGCCCACGGAGTGCGGCTCGGCCTGGTCGCCAAGCTCCTCGGGGTGGCCAAGCTCATCGACGGCCGCATGAACGTGCGCGTCTATCCCGCCTTCATCCCCAGGACGCACCCGCTCGCCGGCGTGGCCGGCGCCTACAACGCCGTCTTCCTCACCAGCGACGCGTTCGACGAGATCATGCTGTTCGGCCCCGGCGCCGGCAGCGTGCCCACGGCGTCGGCCGTGATCGGCGACGTGATCTCGGTGGTCAACACGGTGAAGGGCAGCTTCGTGCAGAACTGCCTCTGCTACAAAGACCTGCCGTTCTTCCCCGACGACGAGATGGTCTCGAGGTTCTACCTCAGGCTGAGGGTGAATGATCAGCCGGGGGTGCTCGCCAAGGTCAGCGCGCTCTTCGGCGAGCACGGCGTGAGCATCCATTCCATGGTCCAGGAGGGCGGCGGCGACGAGGCGGAGCTCGTGCTGCTGCTCCACCCGGTCCGCGAAGCCCAGTTCTTCGCCGCGCTCGAGCAGATCAGCGCTCTGCCCGATGTGCACGGCGAACCGGCCGTGATCCGCGTTGAAGGCGACTCGTGAGCGCCCCAGAGGAGAGGAGACAGCATGACTGACAAGAAGGGCCGCATCGGCATCCTCACCGGCGGCGGCGACATCCCCGGTCTGAACCAGGCGATCCGCGGCGTCACCCTGCGCGCTCTCAGCGAGGGGTTCGAGGTCGTCGGCATCCGCCGCGGCTGGGCCGGCCTCGTCGAGCTCAAGCGGGACGCGGCCGCCGACAACAGCGAGTGGGTGGTCCCGATCACCAGGGAACTGGTGGAGCGCTACGCATACTCGGGGGGGACGTTTCTCCACTCGTCGCGCACCCGCCCCAGCACCGTGCCGGCCAAGGCCGTGCCGGACCACCTCAAGGACAAGTACTCCGCCGAGAAGAACGACCTCACGGACGAAGTGATCGCGAACCTCGCGTTCCTCGGCATCGACTACCTCGTGCCGGCGGGCGGTGACGACACGCTCAGCTACGGCGTCGAGCTCGGCCGCCGCGGGTTCCCCGTCGTGGCCATCCCCAAGACGATGGACAACGACGTGCCCGGCACGGACTACTGCATGGGCTTCGGCACCTGCGTGAACCGTACCATCGAGATGGCGCGCCAGGTCACCAGCTCCGCGGCTTCGCACGAGCGCATCGTCGTGCTCGAGGTCTTCGGCCGCTACGCCGGCTTCACGGCCCTGTTGCCGACCTTCGCCGGCGCCGCCGACCGCTGCGTGATCCCGGAGGCCGAGTTCGACATGGAGAAGCTCAGCGAGCTCCTCGTCGCCGACCGCAACGGCCGGCCTGAGGGGTATGCGGTCTGCATCGTCAGCGAGGGCGCCATGCCGGCCGGAGGCGAGATGGTCTTCATGGGCGGCGAGAAGGACATGTTCGGCCACGCCAAGCTCGGCGGCATCGGCCAGAACGTGAGCAACAAGGTCAAGGAGCTGGCGCCGAAGTACAACGGCGGCCAGAAGATCGACATGATCAGCATGAACCTGAGCTACCTGGTGCGCAGCGGTGCGCCGGACGCGATCGACTGTATCGTGCCGACCGCCTACGGCAACCTCGCCGTCGACCTCATCCTCAAGGGTCAGACGGGCCGCATGGTCGCGCTGCAGGGCGGCCGCTACGGCTCGGTCCCGATCGACGAGGTCGTCTCGACCAAGAAGGTCGTCGACGTGGGCCGCTACTACGACACCGAGCGGTATCGCCCCAAGTACGACGCGCTCGAGCTGTCGCCGATGATGGTGCTGGGCGGCTCGGCGTGACGCAGCCGCGGTCGAGCCGCGCCCCTCGGGGTCGCCGGCAGGGCCGCGCGGACGAGGGGAGCTGATGCGCAAGCGCGTCCTCCTCGTCCCCGACGGCATGGCCGACGAGCCGCAGGCCGCCCTCGGCGGCAGGACGCCGCTGGAGGCGGCGTCCACGCCCGCCATGGACGGTCTCGCCCGCGGCGGCATGTGCGGTCTGGCGCACACGGTCCCGGACGGCATGCCGCCCGGCAGCGACGTCGCCAACCTGGCGGTGCTCGGGTACGACCCGGCCGCCGTCTTCAGCGGGCGCAGCCCGCTCGAGGCGGCCTCCCTCGGCGTCGAGCTGGGTCCGGACGACGTCGCCTACCGGCTCAACCTCGTGACCGTGGCCGGCGGCCTCATGAAGGACAACACCGCGGGCCACATCGGCGGCGACGAGGCCCGACGCTGCGTCGAGGCGCTGCAGGACGAGCTCGGCAGCGACGCGTACGAGTTCCACGTCGGCGTGAGCTACCGCCACCTGTTCGTCTGGCGGGGCGGGGCGCTGGTACCCTGCACCCCGCCGCACGACATCCTCGATCAGCCGATCGCGGGGCAGCTGCCCGGCGAGGCCGCCGGCGTGGCCGGCGAGGGCTCACCGGCGGCCGAGCTCGCCGCCCTCCAGTCCCGCGCGAGCGCCGTGCTCGAGCGCGTCCGTCCCGGCACGAGTGCGTGGTTCTGGGGCGAGGGCACGGCGCCGCGGATCTCGCCGTTCCGCGAGCACTTCGGCCTCAGCGGCGCCGTGGTCGGCGCCGTCGACCTCGTGCGCGGCATCGGCCGGCTCGCCGGCCTCGACGTGATCGACGTTCCCGGCGCGACCGGCGGCCTCGACACAGACTACGGCGCCAAGGCGAGCGCCGCGATCGCGGCGCTCGCCGGCCACGACCTCGTGTGGGTGCACGTGGAATCGCCGGACGAGGCCGGCCACATGGGCGACCTGCGCGAGAAGGTGCGCGCCATCGAGCGCATCGACGCCGAGGTCCTCGCGCCCATCCTGGCGTCCGCCGGGCGTCCGGCCGTGCTGGTGGTCCCCGACCACCCCACGCCGCTGCGCACGCGCACGCACGCGACCGGCCCGGTGCCGTTCGCCATCGGCGCGTCGCTGCCGGGGGCGGGCGGCGGCGGCGCCATGGCCTACGGGGAATCGCAGGCCGCGATGACCGGCCTCGTCGTCGAGAACGGCGCCGCGCTCATGCGGCTGTTCCTCGAGGCGACGGGGTAAAGTACCCGACTGCGGCGTCCGCACCTTGCGGCGCCGGAGGCACGAGCCGGGAGGCGGTGGCAGCTGCGGCGATGAGCTCGTCCCACGAACAACCAGAACGACAGCCGGCGCGAGAGCGCCCGGCGGACGAGCCCGTCGTCACCACCACGAGCGCCGAGCGCTACGTGATGAGCGGGGGGCGCGCGTCGCGGCTCGCGGTCAAGGAAGGCGACCTCTTCCTCTACACCAACGAGCTCGGGCAGGTGCCGGGCACGGAGAACTCCGTGCTGGGGCTGTACTACCGCGACACGCGCTACCTCAGCAGGTACGTGCTCTCCATCGCCGGGCGCCAGCCGGTGCTGCTCAGCGCGAGCGCCGAGCGGGGCTACGCGGCGACCATCGAGCTCACCAACCTGGAGGCGCGCACCGCGGACGGGCACGTGCTGCCGCAGGCCAGCGTGCACGTGCGCCGCACGCGCGTCGTCTCGGACCGGGTGTACGAGCTGCTCCGCGTGCGCAACTACCACCAGCGCGAGGTGGACCTGGTCCTCGACCTCGACCTCGACGCGGACTTCGCCGACCTCTTCGAGGTGCGCGGCAGCCGGCGGCGGCGGCGCGGGTCGCGTCTCGCGCCGCGGGTGAGCGACGGTACCCTCACGCTCTCGTACCTGGGGCTGGACGACGTCACGCGCCAGACCATCGTGCGCTTCCACGACCGGCCGGAATCGCTCAAGCAGGGCCGGGCGCGGTTCCGGCTGCGGCTCTCGCCGGGCGAGCGAGCCGTCATCCGCTACGACATCCAGGTGGTGGGGCCGGAGGCGCCGGGCGAGGCCGGCGGCGAGCTCAACGCGCGCATCGGCGCCCTCCGCCACGAGCACGAGCGCTGGGCGTCCGGCGCCACCGACATCTTCACCGACAACGAGCAGGTGAACCGCGCGCTCCGCCGGGGCCAGGACGACCTGCGGCTGCTCTCCACGGTGATCGACGGCGAGCGCGTGCCGCTCTCGGGGCTGCCGTGGTTCGGCGCGCCGTTCGGCCGCGAGATGACGTTCGTGGGGCTCGAGACCCTGTTGCTCGACCTGCGCTGGGCGCAGTCGGCGGTCTCGTTCCTCGCCCGCCGCCAGGGCCTGCAGGACAGCGCCTTCCGCGAGGAGCAGCCGGGCAAGATCATGCACGAGCTGCGGCGCGGCGAGCTCGCGGCCATCCGCGCCGTGCCGCACACGCCGTACTACGGCTCCGTCGACTCGACGGCGCTGTGGCTGCTGCTGGTCGCCGAGCTCGCGGTGTGGACCGGCGACCTCGACGGGTTCGAGCTCCGCGGCGCCGCGGTCGACGCCGCGCTCGGGTGGATCGACGGCCCGGGCGACCCCGACGGCGACGGGTTCGTGGAGTACGAGCGCCGCTCCCGGGTGGGGCTGCGCAACCAGGGGTGGCGCGACTCGTTCGACGCGGTGCTCCACGAGGACGGTACGCCGGCCTCGGGGCCCATCGCCCTGGCTGAGACGCAAGGCTACGTCTACTACGCCAAACGGCGCCTCGCGGCGGTCTTCGGGCAGCTGGGAGACGTGGAGCGCGCCGAGCGGCTGTCGCAGGACGCGGCGCGCCTCAAGCGGGCCTTCAACGAGCGCTTCTGGATCGAGGACCAGGGCTTCTACGCAATGGCGCTCGACGGGCAGAAGCGCCAGGTGCGCTCCGCGTCCTCGACCATCGGCCACGCGCTGTGGTCGCGGATCGTGGCCGATGAGCACATCCCGGCGGTCGTGAGGCGGCTGATGGCGCCGGACATGTTCACCGGGTGGGGCATCCGCACGCTCAGCAAGGAAGCGCGCTTCTACAACCCGGTGAGCTTCTACAACGGCAGCGTGTGGCCGTTCGACACCGCGCTCATCGCCAACGGTCTCAAGAAGCACGGCTACGTGCAGGAGGCGAACCGCCTCGCCTGGGGGCTGGTGGAGGCGGCGGCCGCTCACGAGTACGCCCGCCTGCCGGAGATGTTCTGCGGGTTCACGCGGCAGACGGTCGACCGGCCGGTCTCGTTCCCGATGGCCTGCTCGCCGGACGCCAACTCGGCCGCCGCGCTGTTCCTGGTCCTGCAGTCCATGCTGGGCATCTATGCGCAGGCCGAGGAGAACATCGTCTACGTCCACGCCCCGGTGCTCCCGCGCTGGCTTGGCGAGGTGACGCTCAGCAACCTGCGCGTGGGCCGCACCACCATGCGCCTCCGCTTCCGCCGTCAGGGCGGGCAGACGAGCTTCTCGGTACTGGACAAGCAGGGGCCGGGGCGTATCGTGGTCGTCGAGTAGTCGACCGTACGGGGGGCGCGCGCGATGACCGGACTCACCATCGCCCACATCAGCGACATCCACGCCGGCTCGCCGTACTTCGTCCCGAGCCTCATGGACCGCGTCGTCGTCGAGCTCAACGAGCTCGAGCCGGACGTCGTCCTGTGCACCGGCGACCTCACCGAGATGGGCTTCCGCCAGGACTACGTCACGGCCAAGGAGTACATGGACCGTATCCAGGCGCCGCTGGTCGTCATCCCGGGGAACCACGACGCGCGCAACGTCGGGTACGTGCACTTCGAGGAGCTGATCGGCCCCCGCTGGCAGACGCTCTCCATGGACGGGGTCAAGATCGTCGCGCTCGACTCCTCCGAGCCGGACCTCGACTACGGGCAGATCGGCCGGGCCCGCTACAGCTTCCTGCGCGAGGAGTTCGCCCGGCCGGCCACGTTCCGCATCTTCATGCTCCACCACCACGTGCTGCCCATCCCCGGCACCGGGCGCGAGCGCAGCATGGCCCTCGACGCCGGCGACCTCCTCGAGGTCCTCCAGGAGTGCGGCGTCAACCTGGTGCTCTCCGGTCACAAGCACGTGCCCTACGCCTGGCGACTCGAGCGCCTGTTCGTCGTCAACGCCGGGACGTGCAGTTCCCTCCGTCTGCGGGGCAACACCAAAGCGTGCTACAACCTCGTCCGCATCGACGACGACAGGGTGCAGGTGACGCGCAAGTACCCGTTCCACGGTGAGGAGACGCTGATCGACTTCGTACCGTCCACCGCCGCGTTCGACAAGTACATCTGCCCCGTGCCCCAGGAGGAGAGCAGATAGGCGCCGGCCGGCCGCGCGCCGTCGTGCTCGTCGACGGCGAACACTACCCACCCGTGGTCGCGGCCGCAGTGGCGCGGCTCGACGGCGCGTACGCGGTGGCGGGAGGGATCTTCGCCGGCGGCCGCGAGAAGCTGCGCGGCGGCGAGGCCGGTGGGCTCGCCGCCCTGGCTGCCGAGATCGGGGTGCCGCGGCTCGACGCCGTGGAGCCGCGGTCGGCGTCCGCCCACGAGGTGATCGACGGCGTCCGCGGCGTGCTGCGCGCCCTGCGCGCCGAGGCCCTCGTCGACCTCTCCGACGAGCCGGTGGTGGGCTACCGCGAGCGGTTCCTGCTGATGAGCGCGGCGCTCGCCGAGGGCGCCGCCTACGTGACCTCCGACACCGAGGTGCGGCCGCAGGCGTTCGCGCGGCTCACGGCCACGCCGTCGCTCGCCGTCATCGGTACCGGCAAGCGCGTCGGCAAGACCGCGGTGAGCGGCTGGCTGGCGCGGCGGCTCGACGCCGCCCGGCGGGCGGACGGCGGCGTCGTGGTGCTCGCCATGGGTCGGGGCGGCCCGCCCGAGCCGGAGCTGATCCGCGGCGGCGACGGCCTCGGCCCCGCGGAGCTGCTCGCCGCCTCGCGCGCCGGCCGGCACGCGGCCAGCGATTGCTACGAGGACGCGGTGCTCGCCGGCGTGACCGCCGTCGGGTGCCGGCGCT
>JBLMXT010000266.1:0-9154 GCA_050257915.1 Deltaproteobacteria bacterium | reverse complement strand
GGACCTGGCGGCAGGCCAGCGGGCACTGCGTGCAGGCGCGGATCTTGGTGCGCACGGCGAGCAGTCCGGCGGACTGGATCGCCGGAGCTCCGTCGAACTGACCCGTGCGCCAGTTGCGCGTCGGCCGAGCTGCAGCGCGTGCGCACCAAGATCCGCGCCTGCACGCAGTGCCCCCTCGCCTGCCGGCAGGTACACCGGTTCGGGGAGCACGTCTGCGAAGGCCCGGAGTTCGAGACCCTCGGCCTGTGCGGCTCCAACTGCGGCATCGGCGACCTCGCCACCATCGCCGCCTTCAATCATGCCTGCGACGAGCTGGGGCTGGACACCATGTCGACCGGAGCCGTGGTGGCTCTCGCGATGGACCTGTGCGGCAAGGGCGCCGCCGACTACGGCCTCGCCTTCGGCGACGCGGCCGGCTACCTCGCGGCGCCGGGGATGATCGCCCGGCGAGAGGGCTGGGGCGCCGAGCTGGCGCTCGGCGCCCGCGACCTCGCCGCGCTCAAGGGCCGGCCCGAGCTTGCCCCGCACATCAAGGGGCTCGAGCTGCCGGCCTACGACCCCCGCGGCACCTTCGGCATGGGCCTGGGCTACGCGACCTCCGACCGTGGCGCCTGCCACATGCGCGCCTTCACCGCGGCGGACGACATCCTCGGGGGAGAGGCGCCGGCCGACTCCCTGGCGGGCAAGCCGGCGCTCACCGCGGAGCAGCAAGACTTCAGCGCCGTGGCCTGGACCGGCGTCTGGTGCGCCAACATGTACGTCGACACCGACTTCCTCGGCGCCCACTTCCGCCATCTCTGGGGGCGCGAGACGTCCCAAGACGAGCTCATGACGATCGGCGCGCGGATCTGGAACCTCGGCAGACTGCTCAATCTGCGCGAAGGGTTCGCGCGCGAGCACGACAGGCTGCCGGCGATCCTGGCCGTGCCGCACCCCGACGGCGCCGCCGCCGGCAAGACCGTGGGCGCGGATGAGTTCCGCGCCGCGCTGGACGAGTACTATCGCGTGCGCGGGTGGGACGCCGAGGGCGTGCCCACCGAGGAGACGCTGGCGAGGCTCTCGCTGGACGTCCGGCTCTAGCGGCCTTCGGGCGGAGCCGGCCCCGCGGGCCGCGAAGGGAGCGCCGTGACGTCTGTGGACGAGGTGATCCGCCGCCAGGTCGGGCGAGAGCCCGGCCGGTTCGAGATCCGTGCGGGCGATGAGGCGATGATCGCCGTCGTCACCACCGGGAACGGCGGGTTCGAGACGCTGGACGTGCGCGAGGTGCGGCGGCCGCGGCCGGACGAGGGCGAGGTGCTCGTCCGGGTCCTGGCCGCCGGCGTCAACGCCACCGACGTCAACACGCGCGTGGGTTGGTATGAGGCCGGGGGCTGGAGCGCGCCGTCGCCGTTCCCCTTCATCCAGGGCACCGACTGCTGTGGTGTCGTCGAGGAGGTCGGACCGGGCGGCGACGCGACCTTGGTGGGCCGTCGCGTCCTCATTCGGCCGTGCATGCGCCCGCACGGCTTCTCCTCGCCGGACACGCTGTGGCTGGGCTCGGACTTCGACGGCGCGTTCGCGCAATACGTCCTCGCGCCGGCGTCCGAGGTGTACCCGGTGAGCGCCGGCCTCAGCGACGTCGAGCTGGGCGCCGTCCCGTGCTCGTTCGGAACGGCCGAGAACATGCTGCTCCGTGCCGGCGTACGCGGCGGCCACCACGTCGTCGTCAGCGGCGCCTCGGGCGGGGTGGGGTCGGCCGCCGTGCAGCTCGCGCGCCTGCGTGGGGCAGACGTGACGGCGATCACGAGCGGCGACAAGGCCGGGCGGGTGCTGGCGCTCGGCGCGGACCGCGTCGTGGACCGGGCGGACGACCCCGCCGCGGTCCTCGGGGAGCAGTCCGCCGACGTGGTCGTCGACAACGTCTCCGGACCGGGTCTCGACCGTCTGCTGACCGTCCTGCGCCGGGATGGCGTCTACGTCACCTCGGGCGCCGTCGCCGGCCCGCAGGTGAGCTTCGACAAGCGCACGCTCTACCTGCGCGACCTCAGGCTCATCGGCTGCACGGCGTGGGACGAGCCGGTCTTCCCGGCGCTCGTCGGCCGCATCGAGGCGGGCGAGCTGCACCCCCCGGTGGCGACGACGTTCCCGCTGGAGCGCATCGCCGAGGCGCAGGCGGCGTTCCTCGAGAAGCGGCACGTGGGCAGTTTCGTGCTCGTGCCGCCGGCGTCCAGCTAGCGCGCTCCACCCTCGCCGGCGCGCTCGTGCTCCAGCCGCACGTCGCGCACCGGCGCGCGTGCCGCGTCCGCGGCCGCGTCGTCCAGCATCCTCTGCGCGGCGCTCTCTGCATCGAGCCGCGAGCGGTAGTGCTCGACCTCGTGGCTCACCGCCGCCTCGTCCCACTCGAGTACGGGGGCCATCAGGCGCGCGACGTCCTCGACGGCGCGGCGGCCGCGGTCAGGCGCCTCGAAAGCGATGTGCGTGCGGCGCGTGAGCACGTCGTCAACGTGCAGCGCCGCCTCGTTGAGCACGGCGAAGCGCACCTCCGCGCCGAGGTAGGCGCCGGCGCCGTCCACGGGCATGCCGAGCGACGGGTCCTCGGCGACCAGGTCGAGGACCCGGAGCGCGAGCGTGCCGTACCGGCGGGCGAGGTGGTCGAGCTGCGCGGGCGCGAGGCCGGACGCCGCGGGATGGAGCCGCACCCGCTGCCCGGCCTGCGCCGACCCGACAGCGCCGAGCAGCGGCACGGCCTCCGTGTGGCTCGGCGGCACGCCGAAGGGCAGGTCGCGCGCGGCGACGTCGACGGCGTCGCGCGCCATGATGCGGTAGGTCGTGTACTTGCCGCCGGCGATGCTCACGAGCCCCGGCGCGCTGCGCCGCACGACGTGCTCGCGCGAGACGGCGGCGGTCTCCGCCGTGTCCTGCGCGACGAGCGGACGGAGCCCCACGTACACCGCCGTGATGTCCTCTGTGGTCAGCGGCCGGCGCAGGATCGCGTTGGCGTGCTCCAGCAGATAGTCGACGTCGGCGCGGCTGGCCGCGGGGTGGTCCAGGCCGAACTCCCACGGCGTGTCGGTCGTTCCGATGATCCAGTGGGTGCTCCACGGAAGCACGAAGAGGACGCTCTTCTCCGTGGGGAGGATCAGCGCCAGCTCCGAGTCGATGCGGTCGCGCGGCACGACGATGTGGACCCCCTTCGACGGGCGCACCGGGAGCGGGGACGCGACGCCGGCGAGGCGCTCCATCGCCGTGGTCCAGACGCCCGTCGCGTTGATGGTCACACGGGCGCGGACGTCGAGTTCCGTGTCCCCCTCGAGGTCGCGGGCGCGGACGCCCGCCAGAGACGCGCCAGCGTGAAGGAACCCCGTCACCTCGACCGCCGGGACGCAGCAGGCGCCCTGCGCGGAGGCGGTGCCGGCGAGGGTCACCGCGAAGCGGGCGTCGTCCACCTGCGCGTCGTAGTAGCGGATCCCCCCGGTGACCACGCCTTCCTTGAGCGACGGCACCGCGCGGCGACAGGCCTCGAGCGAGAGGTGCCGGTGCCGCGGCATCGCGGGGTGCACGCCCGCCAGGGCGTCGTAGAGCAGCAGGCCCGCGCCAAGGTAGGCGCGATCTCTGAGACCGTGCTCGAGGGGGAGCAGGAACGGCGTGGGGTGGACGAGATGCGGCGCGAGGCGCCTGGTGAGCAGACGTCGTTCGTGCAGCGCTTCGCGCACGAGCCCGAGGTCGAAGCGCTCCAGGTAGCGCAGGCCGCCGTGGATGAGCTTGCTGGACCGGCTGGACGTGCCGGCGGCGAAGTCGCGTTTCTCGATCAGCGCGACGGAGAGCCCCCGGCTGGCGGCATCGAGCGCGACGCCACAGCCGGTGACGCCACCGCCCACGACGAGCACGTCGAAGAGCTCGCTCGCCAGCCGGTCCAGCTGCCGGCCCCGGTCGTCCCACGGCGACCGGGAGGTCAGGGCGGATGCCGGGCGGCGCTTGCTCATCATCGCTCCTCGCTCGCTCTTGGTATGTACCACACCGTCTGGTATGTACCATGACCCCTGTGCCATACTCTGTCAAGACAGTGACGGGACGACGGCGCCTCGCGCCACGGGAGAGCTCGATGAGGCACATCGCGGAGGCAGCGAGGAAGACGCCGGTCATGCACGAGACGGAGGTTCTCGTGGTGGGCGGCGGGCCGGGTGGTCTCGCCGCCGCCCTCGCCGCCGCCCGCGCCGGGGCGGCGACCACCCTGGTCGACCGCTACGGCTGTCTCGGCGGCGTCATCACCCAGGTCGGCGTCGACACCCTGGCCTGGTACCGGCACGAGGGCACGGTGGAAGCCGGCGGCGTCGGCGCGGAGTTCGAGCATCGCGCCCAGGAGCTGGGCGGCACGGCGCCGGACTTCCAGTCGCGGAGCCAGGCGCTCGACTCGGAGCTCTTCAAGGTGGTCGCGGACCAGCTCGTGGCGGAGGCCGGCGTCACGCCGCTGCTCCACTGCCTCGTCACCGAGCCGATCGTCGAGGACGCCCGCGTCACGGGAGTCGTGACCGAGAGCAAGTCCGGTCGCCTCGCCATCATTGCAGAACGCGTCGTGGACGCGACCGGCGACGCGGACCTCGCCTTCCGCGCCGGGGCCCCCTGCCACGCGCACCCGCGCGGCTCGGTCATGGGCGTCACCGTGATGTTCTCGTGCTCCGGCGTCGACAAGGCGCGCTTCCTCGACCACGTCGCGGCCAGCGCGCCGACCTACGGCGACTGGGGCAAGTGCTGGAGCGTCACGACGGACGGCAAGGAGGACGGCCTCTTCAGCCCCTACCTCCAGGAGCCGTTCGACCGGGCCCGCGCCGAGGGCCTCATCCCTGAGGACGTGCGCAGCATAGGAGGCACGTGGGGTCGTATCACCGATGCCGGAGAGGCGACCTCGCTGAACATGGTCGTCATGGCGGGCTACGACTGCACCGACGTGCGCGACCTCACCAGGGCCGAGACCGAGGGGCGCCGCCAGGCGCTTCTCGCCATCGAGGCCCTCCGCCGCTACACGCCCGGCTTCGAGGACGCACGCCTGCGGGCGTTCGGCTCGACCCTGGGGACGCGGGACTCCCGCAAGATCGCCGGCCGGTACGAGCTGACCGGCGGCGACGTGCGCGGCGAGGCCCGCTTCGACGATTCGGTGGGGATCTTCCCCGAGTTCCTCGACGGTTACGGCGTGCTGGTGCTGCCGACGACCGGGCGCTACTTCCAGGTGCCTTACGGCATCCTCGTCCCCCGCGACGTCGACGACCTCCTCGTCGCCGGCCGCTGCGTCGCCGGCGACAGGATCTCGCACGCGGCGACGCGCAACCAGATGTGCTGCGCCGTCACCGGGCAGGCTGCCGGCGTGGCCGCGGCCGTCTCGCTCCGCGACGGCCGCTCGACGGGCGCAGTCGACGTGGCGCACGTGCAGGAGGAGCTGCGTCGCCAGGGCGTGCGGCTGGACTGAGACCGGCCGAGCTCCGCGGCCCCGCCGACCCGCGGGACAGCCTCATCGCCCAGACGGCCGACCCTGAGGCCGCACGCCCTCCACCGGCGCGCTGACCTCGAACTCCGTGCGGTCGCCACGATAGACGTCCCGCGCCAGCTCCACCACGCCGCCGTCCGCGTCGTACACGGTACGCGTGAGGACGATGGCGGGATTCCCGGCCTTGACGCCGAGCACCTCGGCCTCGAACGGGTCCAGGATGACGGCGACCACGCGCGCGTCGGCCCGCTCGGGATGCACGTCGTAGCGTTCGCGCAGGATCGCCCACAGGGAACCTGCCAGGTCGTGCTCCAGCAGGTCGGGAAAGCGCGCGGCCGAGAGCTGGATGTTCTCGATCGCGATCGGCTCGCCCATCGCGGTGCGCAGCCGCTGCAGCACGTGCACGCGGCCGGTACCGGAGACGCCGAGCAGCTGCGCGACCACCGGGTCCGGCTCCACCGTGACCGCCGAGAGGACCTCGGTGCCCGGAGCTCGTTCGGCCGCGGTCATATTGCGCGTGAAGCTGCCGACGCTGAAGCGCAGGCGCGGCTCCGCCACAAAGGTGCCGCGCCTGGGGTTCCTGTAGAGGTAGCCCTCGAGCGTCAGCGTCTCGAGGGCGTGACGAGCGGTCATGCGGCTGACGCCGTACCGCTCGCTCAGGGCGCGCTCGGAGGGCACGAGGCCGTGCGCGCTCAGGCTGCCGGACTCGATCTGGTCACGGAGGAGCGCCGCGAGCCAAAGATACAGCGGGCTCGTCCGTTCCGGTGTGCGCCGTGTGCTCGCCACCTCACCCCCTGGACGGGCAGCTCGAGGTCCTCGCCGAACGACGACTCGACCGCCGAGCGGCCGGCCGCGGCAAGCCTACCACAGGCGCGTATGGTACATACCAGGCCCCCCTGAGCCCCGCCGCGAAGGACGGCGGCCGAAGGGGTCTGGCGCATTTCTATCGGCAATAACCCAGTGGATCACGCTGAAATGCCGCCGAAATGAGGTTCAGACGAATATGTGCGCTTCCAAGCGGGGGGCGGCGACTAACTGACCGGTCAATTCCATCTTGCTATCCGGCGCGCGCGTGTGTATGGTGACCCGTATCTATCGGGGGCGGCCCTGCAGCCGGGCTATCGCCAGATTCTGTGTGGTTCACACAAGACTGCGTCAGGGGGAGTAACGATATGGCTAGCGCGAAGTTCGAGAGAGAGTACAGTCAGCACCTGGTCGAGCAGGTCCTCAAGGGCAAGATGACCAGGCGGCAGATGCTCGTGCGTGCATCGGTGTTCGGTCTGTCGCTGACGGCGGCCGGCCAGCTTCTGGCGGCCTGCGGCGGCGACGACGGGGGTACCGCGGCATCACCCAGCGCGTCCGGCGCGCCCGAGCCCGTCCTCGGCGGCAACCTCAAGTGGATCGGTCCTGCGCCGATCACGGACCCCGACCCGGTCACCATCTACGACCAGGGCGGCATCGTCCTCGTGTACCAGTTCCTCGAGTACCTCATCGACCTCAACAACGACAACTCACTGCGGCCCAAGCTCGCCGAAAGCTGGACGCCGAACGACACGGTCGACGTCTGGACGTTCAAGCTTCGCTCCGGTGTCACGTTCAACGACGGCAGCCCCTTCGGCGCCGAGGACGTGGTCACGAGCATGGAGCGCGTGCTGGATCCCGACAACGGCTCCGGCGCCCTCTCGCAGCTCAGCGGCGTCCTCTCGCCCGGCGGCACCAAGGCCGTCGATGACCTCACCGTCGAGTTCAACCTCGACAAGCCGTACGCCGACTTCCCGTACATGGTGTCCTCCGGCAACTACAACACGGCCATCCTGTCGCGCAACTACACGGGCGACATCATCAAGAACCCGGTCGGCACCGGCCCGTTCATGCTCGACCAGTACGTGACCAAGCAGAAGGCCACGTTCAAGAAGAACCCCACCTACTGGGGCAAGGACGAGCAGGGTCGCCAGCTGCCGTACCTGGACACCACCGAGTACACCATGGTCGAGGACAACTCCGCCCAGAACCTGCAGCTGCAGTCGGGCGCCCAGGACCTCCAGCCGCAGACCGTGTTCCAGGGCGCGCAGGCGCTGTTCCAGGATCCCAACCTGCGCGTCGACATCTATCCCGGCACCGGCATCCGCGAGGTCGCCTTCAATACCAAGGTCGAGCCGTGGAACGGCGCCAACGGCAAGCAGCTCCGCCAGGCCGTCGCCTACAGCCTCGACCGCGTGGCCATCAACCAGGCCCTGTACGACGGCCGCAGCAACCTCGGCTACGACACGTTCTGGGATCCGACGGTGTTCGCCGGCAGCCCGCCCGTGCCCGAAGAGCGCGCCCAGGACTACGACAAGGCCAAGGCCCTGCTCTCCGAGGCCGGCATGGCCGACGGCATGAAGATCAAGCTCACCTTCGCCAAGTACCTCGAGAACCCGCAGCTCGCCCAGCTCATCCAGGAGCAGTGCAAGCCGGCCGGCATCACCGTCGAGCTCGACCAGCTCAGCTACGACGCGTACTACGCGGGCGACGACGCCGACTACTACGGCACCACGCCATGGCTCAACGCCGCCATGACGATCACCGAGTGGGGCAGCCGTCCCGCCCCGGGCATCTACGCGGCCGCCATGCTGCTGCCGGACGCCGTCTGGAGCTCGTCGCACTGGGACAATCCGGACTTCGTCTCGACCTTCGACCAGTACCAGGCCACCGTCGATGAGGCGACGCGCACGCCGCTCGCGGAGAAGCTGTCGCAGCTCCAGCAGGACGACACGCCGATCATGGTGCCGTTCTACATCACCCAGCTGCGCACGCAGAAGAAGAACGTGTACGGCGTCCAGGGACCCGGCTCGTTCTACTGCGACCTGAGCCAGGCCTTCGTCGGCGCCTGAGGCAGGCGAAAGCCAAGCGGACTGACTGAAGTAAGGGCCCCGGGATGCTACGACTCATAGGACGCCGGCTCCTCCTCATGATCCCGACGCTGATCCTGGCGTCGATGCTGATCTTCGCGCTCGCGGAGGTGCTGCCCGGCGACGTGGGACGCTCCATCCTGGGGCCCTACGCCACTGAAGAACAGGTCCAGCTGCTCAACGAGAAGCTCGGCGCCAACCGGCCGCTGGTCGTGCGCTACGTGGCGTGGGCCGGCGGCTTCGTCACCGGCGACTGGGGCGAATCGGCGCTGCTGGAGGTACCGGTGCGGCCACTGGTCCTCGACGCTTTCTGGAACTCCCTCCTCCTGGCCGGCTTCGCGCTCATCCTCATCGTGCCCACGTCGGTCGCACTCGGCGTGTTCGCCGGCCTTCGAAGAGACAGCGTCCTGGACCGGACGATCACGGTCTCATCGCTGTCGATGACGGTCATTCCCGAGTTCGTCAGCGGGGTCGTGCTCCTCTACATCTTCGCGGTGTGGCTCAAGTGGCTGCCAGTCTCGGCGATGCCACCGGATGGCTCGCCGTTCTACGAGCGCCTGTACTACCTCATCCTGCCGGCCATCCCGCTCATGTTCCTCGAGCTGGGGTACATCGCGCGCATGGCGCGCGTCGGCACCGTCCAGGTGCTGTCCATGCCGTACATCCGCACAGCCGTCCTCAAGGGCCTGCCGCGTCGCCGCGTCATCTTCGGGCACGTGCTGCGCAACGCCATGGTCCCCACCGTCACCGTCATCGGCAGCCAGGTCGGCTGGCTGATCGGCGGCCTGGTCGTCATCGAGGTCTT
>JBLMXT010000265.1:0-6862 GCA_050257915.1 Deltaproteobacteria bacterium | reverse complement strand
GGATGTCGTCGCTCGCGCTCTGGCCGCTCGGCCTGGCGGTCGCCGGGCCGCTCGCCGAGCAGTTCGGCGTGATCACCATGTGCTGGGTCACGGCGGGGCTGGGCGTGCTCGCGTCCTTCTGGGTGCTCTTGGTGAAGGACGTGTGGCGGCTGCGGCCGGCGCCGGTGCTGGCCGGCTCCGCCTGCCCTCCGCCGCCGCCGGCCGCAGCCCCGCCCAGAGACTAGCCGCTCAGGTCGAGGAGCGCTCCCTCCGCCCCCTGCGCCCGCCGGCGTAGAGCAGGATGTCGAGGACGATGCCGGCGGCGAAGACCACCGTGCCCCACCCCTGCAGTCCGCCGAAGGAGTTCTCGGCGATCGCGTAGGCGATGGTGGTGCAGGGCACGAAGATCCAGCCGATGAATCCCCAGAGGAACGGAAGACCGATGCGGCTGAGGTAGTCGGTGAACAGCCACATCCCCAGCAGGATGATGCGCGGCGAGGCCGCGAGCACGCCGACGATCAGACAACAGCCCATGGGCATCTCCCCTCCGCCGTGCCGCGTCGGCAGGTGCGGTCATCGTCTCTTCAGCGACGGCTCACGCAACGCTAACACGCGGCGGAGACACTGTGCCTGCCATGATGACTCACCGCATGAGGATACGACGGCACCTGCGTTCCGCCAGAGCCTCGGTACTCACCGCCGAGGAGCGCCGCCAGGCGCTCCGGGCGGCCGGGCAGGCGGCGCCCCTGGGCGACCGGCCCTCACCGGAGACCGGGGCCGCGCGCGAAGCCACCCCCACTTCGCGCGCCGGCACCCCCTGAGCGCCGCGGCGAGCCCCTCGCTCGCCCCCAGCCTTGGGGGCCTGCGGCAGCACGCTCACGGCCCTGACCGGCCGCCGGAGCCGGAGAAGGTCCCCTGCCGCGTCGACGGCATCCGGTGTGCACCCCAGAAGGGACTCGGCGCGCACCCTATTCACCACCCCCGCTCCCACAGACGGCCCTCCGGCAGGGAATACTGAAGGTGCGCACTACCGGCGTCTTCGGCGCTGCCGGTGAGGGGAGGCTCGACCATGTACGAGGTGTCGTGCCGCGACCTGGGCGTCGCGGACTGCGAGTTCGACGTCATGGCCCACTCCATCGACCGCCTGGAGCGCGCCGTCCTGACCCACGCGCGCTACGCACACCCCGGCGCCTGCGCGGCGCTCGACGCGGATCCCGACTCACCCGAGCGCCGCGCCCTCAGGGCGCGGATCCGCGCCGCCGCGCACGAGGTCGCCGTCGTCTGAGCGCCGCCGGTCGCGGTCCTCATCGCCTGCTCACGCACGCTTCACGCCGCCTTCTCACCCGTCGCGTACAAGATCTGTACGGCACACGAGGTTGAGGAGCTGAGATGAACGCGCGCGTCGAACTCGCGTGCACGGTGTGCACCGAGGAGTTCGTGGTGCCCAAGGCCGTGTACGAGGCCCACTCCGGCGTGATGCCGTGCCCGTGTTGCGGCAGCACCGACCTGCTGCTGCTCGGCGAGGTGCAGGGGACGGGGCAACGGTCGCTCGCCCTCTGAGCGACGACGTACGGCAGCGCCCGTCTACGGACGACGCGCCGGACTGGGGGCGGGAGTGTACGCGCCCCTGCGCGGCGGACGAGCAGGCGGAGCGCCGGACCCATCCACGACCTGATCATCGGCCGATGGGGCGGGACCGAGGGGCTCCGCCGCCCCGTCGCCGGCCGTCCCCTCGTCCAGGCTCACGTGCGGCAGCCACTGCAGCCACTTGGGCAGGTACCAGTTCCAGCGCCCGAGCAGCGCCATCGTCGACGGCACCACTACGATGCGCACGAGGGTCGCGTCGATCGCCACCGCCACCGCCAGCCCGAACCCGATCTGCTGGAACATCACCATCTCGCCCGCGGCGAGCCCCGCGAACACGGCGACCATGATGAGCGCCGCTCCCGTGATGATCCCGGCGGTGGACTGGAGACCGAAGGCGACTGCCTCCCGGGTGTCCCCCCGCTGGTCGTAGCGCTCGCGGATCCGGCTCAGCAGGAACACCTGGTAGTCCATGGACAGGCCGAACAGGATGCAGAAGAGGAGCAGCGGCACCCAGGACTCGACCACGCCGGTCTCCTGGAACCCGAAGATACCGGCGCCGACGCCCTGCTGGAACACCAGCGTCAGCAGGCCGTAGGCCGCTCCGACGCTGAGCAGGTTCATGAAGACGGCCTTGACCGCGATCACCAGCGAGCGAAACGCGACGAGCAGAAGGAGGCAGCTCAGGAGGAGCACGACGGCGATGACGATGGGCGTGTAGAGGTCGATGAGGTCGATCATGTCGGCGAACTGGGCAGGGCTGCCGCCGACGAGGACGCGCACCGGGGCTCCGGCGGTCGCGGCGGGGATGAGGTCGCTGCGCAGTTCGCGCACAGCCTGAGCCGCCGCGGCACCGGTGCCGTCGGCATCGACGGCGAGGCTGAGCACGCCGAGCTTGCCCTCGTCGCTTCGCTCGAAGCCGGTGACGGAGAAGCGGCCGTCGGCCTGCACCTCGGCGCGCAGCTTCTCCAGCGCTGCGGCGACCTGCGGGTCCCGGAGGTCGCCGTCGACGGCCACCAGTATCGGCGAGGTGAGTCCCGATGAGAACTCGGCCGCGAGGATCTCGTAGCCGCGCCGCGTGCCAAGACCCTCGGGCAGGCCGGTGACGCCCGACTCGCCGCGCCGCATGTCCAGACCGGGGGCGGCGAGAAGCAGGAGGATGCCGGCGCCCGCAGCCAGACTCACGACCGGGCGCCGCATGATCGCGGACGCGGTCCGCGTCCAGAACCCGTTGCCGAACGCCACGGGCGAGTCCGGCCGTGCGGCCGGTGACACGGTCGCGTCCGCCGCGTGGGCGTGCCGCGCCAGCCGGCCGAGCGGCAGCCGCAGCGCGTTCACGCGGTGGCCCACCAGCGCGAGCACGGCGGGCAGCAGCGTCAGCGCCGCGGCGACGGCCGTGGCGACCACCAGGATCGCGCCGGCGCCGAGGCTGGTGAAGATGGTGAACGGCACGACGAGCATGCCGCACAGCGCGATGACCACGGTCATGCCACTGAACAAGACGGCGCGGCTGGCCGTGGCCGCGGAGCGCCCGACGGCGTCGGGCACCGCGCGCCCCGCCGCCAGTTCCTCGCGGAACCGGGAGAGGATGAAGAGCGTGTAGTCGATACCGACGGCGAGACCCATCATCATCACGATGTTGAGCGCGAACACCGACACCATGAACCCCTCGCCCAGCAAGGCCGTGAGAGCCGCGCCGACGATGATCGCCACCACGCCCAGCGCCAGCGGCACGAGCGCCGCGACCACGGAGGCGAACACGATGACGAGGATGACCAGCGCGATCGGGATGCCGATCGCCTCGCCGCGCCGGAGGTCGCTCTCGGCGACCTCCGAGGCGTCGCGTTCCCAAGCTCCGGTGCCCGTCAGGACCACCGTGAAGCCGTCCCGTCCGTCCGCGCCGCTCACGATGTCGTACAGGCGGGTCATGTGCTCATCCACCTCGCCCGACGGCACGGCCATCGTGACCGGCAGGATGGTCGTGCGACGGTCTGCGGAGACAAGCGCCGCCGCCTGACCGGCCGCCTGCCGGGCGGCCGCCTCGGCGGCCCTGACAGCCGCGGCGCCCGTGTCCGGTGCGGCGTGCGCGGCGCGGGCCTCGGCCGCCGCGGCGCCCGCCGCCGCCTGCGCGTCGTACCAGGTCGCGACCCTGCGCACATCCCGAGGCGCCAGCGCGCGGATCGCGGCTGCCAGTTCGCGCACACGCGCTGCGAAGGGGGGATCGTCCACGGTGAGTGTCTTCGAGCGGACGACGACGATCTCGGTGTCGGCATCGGCGCCGGGGATCCGCTCGGCGAGCAGTTCTTCGGCCTGCTTGGATTCCGGGTGCCCAATGAAGTCGTCGGCGGCCTGCAGGGAGTCGCCGAAGGCGACCAGCAGGCCGCCCGCGGCGACCACGATGACGAGCCAGGCGGCGATCGTCAGCCACGGCCGGCGCGCACTGAAGCGCGCGAGTCTCTCTGTCAGGGGGGTGCGTCTCATCGCGGTCTCCCGGGGATGGCGGGGCTACGCTGCCCCGTCCGCCAGCTGCCTAGCAGCTCGTCCAGTCCGTCTTGAGGCCGTTCACGAACGCGCGCAGCATCTCGCGGGCGCGCGCCCGGAACAACTCGTCGTGGTGCTGATGCGTCCGCTCGACGGCGACGAGTCCGTGGACCAGCGCCCAGGCCCCGTGCCACATGAGCATCGCATCCTCCTCCTCGTGCTCGCTCCGGGCGTGCAGGACGCCCAAGGCGATGCCCTCGCGGAGCACGTCCTGGACGAGGGTGAACAGCGGCACGGTCGTCAGCAGCTCGACGCTGCCGTTCTGCGTCTCGCGCGAGAGGCCGGAGAGGCTCTCGAAGAGCAGGTCGAGTTCGGCTGGATGCTCGCGCGCGAACTGGACGTAGGCGAGCCCGATCTCGATGAGCCGCTCGTCCACGGGCAGCGTGTGTGGCACCGTGAGGAGGTGCGTCGACAGGTGGTCGAGATCCTGGGCGGCGAGCGCCAGCAGGATCTCGTCCTTGCCGTTGGGGAAGTACCGGTACAGGGCCGGGGCCGTCAGGTCCACGCGGCCGGCGAGCTCACGCACCGTCAGGCGGCGCGCGCCCTTCTCCGCGACCAGGTCGCGCGCGGCGGCAAGGATCTCGTCCCTCGTCTCCTGATGGCGCTTGTCTTGACGGGCGGTCGGCGACACGGTGGCGGCCTCCGTGAACAGCCTTCTCTATCGTGAACATTGTTCACTCTAGGGCCGTTCGGCAACCTCGTCAAGCCCTGCGGCGTTGCAGGCGTCCTTTCAGGCGGCGCGCCGGTACCTCTGACGTCCGCCGACCCGCACGACGAACCGCTCGATCTCGTCCGCCGCCTGCCGCGGTGCCTCGAAGAGCGGGAAGTGCGAGCGGGCCGGCAGCTCCGCCGCGTGGTACCAGTGGTGCTCGGCCTCGTAGGCCCGCTGGCGCTCGAACGCGAACGCGTCGTCGGCCGACGGCACCAGGTGCAGGACCGGTGGCGGGTGCTCGAGCCCGGCAAGCGCCCTCAGCGGGCTCCCGAAGCGCGCGTAAGAGCTCTCGATCTCGCGCGCCGCCCTGTCCCACATCGCGTCCGGGACGGCGCCCATGTCGGCGAGCAGGGCCGCGAGCGCCGGATCCGGGACGCCTGCCTGCCACTGCTGCAGGAGGCCGGCGACCGCGTCGTCGCGATCCGCGTCGGAGCGCACGTCCTCCAGGGTCGTCAGGAGCGCCGCCGGCGCCTCCGTTACGACCCAATCCACCACTACGAGACCGGGCACGGCAGGGCCGAGGCGACGACGCAGCTCGACGCCGATCCAGCCGGCATGGGCAAGCGCCACCGGTACGACGGCTTGGGCGCCGCTGTCGGCGATCACCGCCAGCGCGTCGCGCACGAGATCCTCGTCCCCGTAGTCGCCCGCCGGCGCGCCGGAGGCGCCGTGCCCGCGCCAGTCCGGTGCGAGCACGCGGCGTCGCGCGCTGAGCAGGTCGCGCACGGGGTCGAACGCCGCTCGCGTGCCGCACCAGCCGTGCATGAGGAGCAGGGTCGGGTCGCCGAGCCCCTCGTCATCGTAGGCGATGACCGCGTCGTTCGATCTCACCTGAGGCATGACCGCCTCCATGGATAGCCGATGTTCATGGAGAGCAGGTTCCCTCTTGGGGCCCGGCCAGTCCGTTGCCCCGTGGCAGGAGCTGATGCACGATCCCGGCCCAGAGGGGCCAACGGCATCCCGGGCGCCAGGAGGAAGGCGCGGCCGGGCTGGCGAGTCACGGCTCGGTGGGGGCGCACCGTACAGCAGCCGGACCCTTACGACGGTCGGGGGGGCAACCGTCTCAGCCGTTCGTGGCTTGCCCACACTCTCGCAAGTGAATATGAAGCCTGTGTTCAGACGAAGTTGAGCGAGGTTAGGGCGACGGCTCGCCGCCGGACTCCTGCCCGAACCGGCGGAGGAAGTCGTCGTAGGCGTCGTCGACGAGCCCCTGATCGGGTGCGGCCTGCGGCTCCGCCGTCCCACCAGCGCCTTGATCGTCTGCCGCCGCCGGCTGGTCGCTCGTCCCCGGTCCGGCGCCGGCGTCCGGCTCGGGCGCCGCCGCCGGGACATCGTCCGCTCCCTCGTCGTCGAGGCCGGCGCCGGGATGCTCGCGCTCGAAACGCAGCTGCTCGAGCGCGGCGCGGGCCCACGCGCCGCCGACCGGATCGTCGAGTGTGACCGTGAGATCAGGCTCCGCCGCGCCGCCGAGCGCGACCAGCGCGTCCAGGGCGGCTCCCTTGAGCTGGTCGTCGCCGTGGCCGCAGAGCACCTCGCACAGGCCCATCGAAGCCGCCCGGGCATCCATCGAGTCCAGCGTCTCCGCCGCGCGCTGCGGCGCGGGACCGTCCGGATCGTAGACGTCGCCGAGCACCGCCTCGAGCAGCAGCTCCACGACGCCCGGACCGCGGGCCGCGAGCGCCAGCTGCGCCTCGTCGACCAATGGGTACGTCTCGACCGTCAGCGGCAGGTCGAGGATGGCGAGCAGTGCCTCGCTCGGCGCCGCGTCGCGGAACTCGGACAGGTACTCCGCGATCGAGTCGCAGGCGTAGTCCTGGTCCTCGCGGGTGCGTGCCTCGCCATACGCGTCGGTGAGTTGACGCGCGAGACCGATGAGCGCTTCGTCGTCGTTGCGGTAGCTGCCCATGCCAGCATGGTACGCGCCGCCGGGCCTGCGGGGAACACCCGGCCGGCGGCGTCACTCCCCGTCGTCGAACAGCTCCTCGTACTCGGCGTAGCCCTCGGCCTTGAGGTCCTCCCTCGGGACGAACCGCAGGGCGGCGGAGT
>JBLMXT010000264.1:0-2815 GCA_050257915.1 Deltaproteobacteria bacterium | reverse complement strand
ACGAGACAGTCCAGGCACATGGTGCACTCGGAGCTCACGACCGTGATGGGCTTCGCGACCGGCTCGCCGGCACCGGTGGTCGTGATGGCGTCGACGCGGCAGGCGGAGGCGCAGGCGCCGCAGGCGCCGCAGCCCTCCGTCGCCACCGGGCGCACCAGCTGCAGCTTGGCGAGCAGTCCGAGGAGCGCGCCCAGGGGGCAGAGGTACCGGCACCAGAAGCGGTCCGCCAGCAGGTTGAGGAGGACGACGGCGAGGAGGAGCAGGAAGAGAGCGACGGCCTGCTCGTAGCGGGGCTGGATGGTGGGGAGGACCGACCCCCGGAACGTGTCCTCGACCCAGGTGACGACTCCCACCGTCGGCCCCCAGCTCATCCCGGCGCGCTCCAGCGCGTCGACGGCGAAGACGAAGCCCGGGATGACGGAGGTGGTCAGCGTCCGCGTGAGCAGCGACAGGGGGTCGAGCACCAGCAGGGTCAGGTTGGCCAGCGCGGCGAGGACGACGATGGCCCCGAGTAGGACGTACTTGACGCGGCGAAGGGCCGGGGGCACGCGCCCGGCCCTCCGCCGCGCCGGGCGGAAGCGCAGCCAGCCGAGCAGCGTGCCCAGCGGGCAGATCCAGCCGCACCACACGCGGCCGAGCACCACGGTCACGGCGATGGTGATGAGGGCGAGGGTGAAGGGGGCGAGCCAGTCGCGGGCGGCGAGCATCGTCGCCAGCGCCGCCAGCGGGTCGAAGCGGAAGAAGATGTTCGCCAGCGGCTGCGGCTCGAGCCGCTGCAGGGCGGCGAACAGCAGGTACACGAAGGCGGCGAAGGAGAGGATCTGGACGGCGCGCCGCGCCCAGCGGGCGGCCCTCCAGCCGCCTGCGCCCCCGCGCGCCGCCTTCGCCACGCCTCGTCAGACCTCGTACTTGCGGATGACGAGGCCCGAGAGGTTGGACTTGCCCAGACCCATCTTGGCGGCGGCGGCGATGTACGGCACGAAGCGCGGCGTCTTGCCGAACAGCCGCGTCGCGTAGGCGTCGACCGCGACCCAGTCCTTGCTCGCGATCACGACGTCCTTGCGCCTCACGTCACTCAGGCTGCCGCCGGTGGGGCCGTTGCGCACCAGGATCCTGACGGCGTCCAGTACGGTGAGGTCCGGCTTGAGCTTGGCGTTCAGCTCAGCGATCGAGCGGCTCAGCCCGAGGTTGTGCATCTTGCCGCGGTTGTTGGTGCACCCCATCAGGTTCTTGCCGCTCAGCGTGAGGCCGGTCGAACCGTGCTGCTTGGCGATCGGGACGTTGATGAGCACGTCGCAGGCGAGCATGTCCCGGTAGAGAGGGAGGCGCCCGAGGGTGCCTCCGGGGATGTCGTAGGTCACGTAGCGGGAGGCGCTCATCACCTGCATCGAGCCGCCGGCGGCCTTGACCGCCGCCGCGATCCCGCTGGCCGAGTAGCAGCTGCTCGGGCTGGACGAGATGGGGTTGTCCATCACGCGGACCCTGCGGGCGCCGGCGCCGCGGGCGAGGCGCACGAGGGTGGCGACCACGATGGGGTTGGTGGTCGCCGCGTACTTCGCCGCCCGCGCGGCGCAGATGTTGGGCTTGATGATCACGTCGTCGCCGGTCGAGACGAAGCGCCGCATCCCTCCGAGCTTTGCGATCGCCGTCCTGACGTTGACGTCGACGGGGGTGCCGTGCACGACGGTCATGTAGGGGAGCGCCGCGCCGCGGCCCACGTCGCCGTTGAGCGCCGCCTCGTCGAGGTCGTCGTCGGCGCCGGCGAGCGCAGCCAGCGCGTCCTCGGACCCCCCGAGAAAGACGACGCCTCCGGCGCCGGCGGCGAGGATCTTGAGGAACTCGGCTCGGGTGAGCGGTTCGCGTGCCATGGTCCACCCCCTGGTGCTCCGTCGCGTCCATGGTACTCCTCGGCGGCGCTACTGCCAGAATGAGACGCCGGCGTCCCCCTGCCGCTGCTCAGCCTGCGCGTCGGCCTCGATTGACGCCCCCGGCGCAACGGCGATAGCCTTGCCGGGCATCTCCCAGCTGCAGGGAAGCCGGTACAAGGCCGGCGCTGCCCCGCAACTGTAGGCGCGGACGAACGTCGCATGCAGGCCACTGCCCCTCGGGCGGGAAGGCGCGACAAGTAGGACGAAGCGCGAGCCAGGAAACCTCGGCGGGAGATCACTGCGACAACGCCTCGAGGGAGGGCATGCGGTGGACACAGCACAAGACCGGTCCCTTCGTGGCCGGCTCATCCTCGTCACCGGCGGCGCGCGGAGCGGCAAGAGCACGTACGCCGAGCGGCTCGCGGCGCGGCTGGCCGAGCCGCGCGGCGGTCGGGTGACCTACATCGCCACGTCCCAGGCCTACGACGAGGAGATGGCGCAGCGCGTGAGCGCACACCGGTCCTCGCGGCCGGAGACGTGGACGACTGTGGAGTGCCCCGTTGAGGTGCCGGCGGCCGTGCGCGTGGCCGCCGCCGGCTCCGAAGGAGAGGGCGCCGGAGACGCAGGCTCCGCCGGCGCCCCGCCCGTCATCCTCCTCGACTGCGTCACCCTCTGGGTCACGAACCTGTTGTTCAGCGGCGGCGCCTTCGGCGGCGGCGAGCCGCCGGAGGACGGCTACAACTACGACAAGGACCTGCTGCCGGCGGCCGAGGAACGCGCCGCCGCCGCGCGCGTCACGGCCGCCGTCGACGCCCTCCTCGGCGCCGTCGCCGAGACCGGCGTCACCTTGATCGCCGTCACCAACGAGGTCGGACTCGGGGTCGTCCCCGAGTACCCGCTGGCCCGCCTCTACCGCGACCAGCTCGGCTGGGCGAACCAGCGCCTGG
>JBLMXT010000263.1:0-3465 GCA_050257915.1 Deltaproteobacteria bacterium | reverse complement strand
GGCCGAGGCTGACGGCTCCGGCGAGAGCGCCCGCAAGGCGCAGTTCTGCAGCCTGCTCGAGGGCCTGGTCCCCTGCGAGGCGGTGGTGACCCACGACGGAGGCGTGACGCTGTCCGTCGCGGACGCCGGCGCCGCCATCCCGGGTCTCCTGCGGCGACTGGACGGACACGGCCTCGACGTCACCGGCCTGCAGATGAGCCGGCCGAGCCTCGACGACGTGTTTCTGCAGTACACGGGCCGCCACATCCGCGAAGAGGCGGCCGACCAGCCGATCATCATGGGGTTCTGATCATGCATGAGATCTCAGCCTTCGCCTACGACACGTACTGGCTCGGCCTGCGCACCACACGGCGGTTCTTCCGCGTGCCGGCCAACGTGGTCAGCATCATCTTCTTCCCGCTCATCCAGCTGCTGGTCTTCAGCCAGCTCTACAAGGACATCGTCCAGCTGCCGGCGTTCGCCACCGACAGCTACCTCGCCTATCTGGCGCCGGGGCAGGTCGTGTTCGCGTCGTTCCTGGCCGTCGGCTGGGCGGGGTATGGCATGCTCGTCGAGTACCGGAGCGGCTACCTGGACAAGCTCCGGGCCACGCCCATCGCCCGGTTCTCCATCCTTGCCGGTGAGATGGTGCCGCTCTTCTTCGAGGCGGCGATCATGGCCGGGGTGCTGCTCGGTGTGAGCGTGCTGCTCGGGGCGACGCTGGCTACCGGGCTCGGCGGCCTGGTGCTCATCCTGCTGCTGTCGGGCCTGTTCGGCATCGCGTTCGCCGGCATCAGCTTCATCGCCGCCCTGCTCACCAAGAGCGAGCAGGCGGCCAGTGCGCTCTCGCTGCTCATGTTCCCGGTGGTCTTCATCTCCACGGCCTTCGTGCCGGCCGAGCTGATGCCGGGCTGGATGCAGTCCGTCAACGACTGGAACCCGGTGACCTTTCAGATCGAGGCCATCCGTGCGCTGATGACGCAAGGCTACGACTGGAGCGCCATCGGCGCCGCCGTGCTGGCCGACGTCATCGTCGGCGTCGTGCTCATCGCCGGGACGCTCCTCGCCTTCCGGCGCCTGGCACGCTGACGGGCCGGCTGGACGGGAACCGCCAGAAAGGACCACGATGGAAGTCCTGTCAGCCGTGCCCTGCGTGACCGTCACGGAGCACCTCACCGTCCAGCCGCTCGCCGACCTTGCCGGAGCGCAGAAGCTGCGCGCCAACGTCTGGACGCTGGCCCCCGGCGACTGGTCGTGGGGCCGGCACGTGCACCGCGAGCAGGAGGAGCTGTACCTGGTCCTCGACGGCCGGCTCCGGGTCGAGGCGGCGGGCGAGACCCTCGAGCTGGGCCCACGGGAGGCGCTCGTCGTACCCGCGGGCGCGCCGCACCAGCTCTGGAACGCCGGCGAGGACGAGGTCACCTACCTCGCCGCGGCAGCACCGCCGGTCCCGGAGGGAGACTCCGCCCCGGCCTGACGCCCGGGCGAAGGCCCTCATGCGGGCTCGGGCGCCGGCTCGCCGAGCGCGGCGGCGACGGCGCGCTCGAACACCTCTTCCTCCGGCGTCACGCCGGTCCACGTCTCGAACAGCTGCATCGCGAGCTGGACCAGCATCTCGACGCCGTCGACCACCGCGCAGCCCTTGGCCCGCGCCGTCTCGAGGAACGGCGTGACGCGCGGGTTGGTGATGACGTCGACGGCGGTCGCCGCCGGGTCGAGCGTCTCCCACTCGAGCGGCACGGGTTCGACGGCCGGCGCGCACCCGAGGTGCGTGGCGTTCATGAGGATCTCCGTGCCCTCCGGCACGACGACGTCGCCGGCCCAGTGCTGCCACGTCGTCGGGATGCCGGCCACGCGGCGCACGAGCTCGGCGACCTCGCGGCCCTGCTCCTCGCGGCGCGTGACCACCGTGAGGTGCGACGCGCCTGCCCACCCGAGCTCCACCGCCATCGCCCGGCCGGCTCCGCCGGCGCCCAGCATCGCCACACGCTTGCCGGCGACCGGCGTCACCTTGTCGATGGCCTTCACGACGCCCTTGCCGTCGTTGTTGTGCCCGATGAGGCGACCGTCCTCGTTGGTCACCCAGTTGGCCGCGCCGATGGCGCGGGCGTCGTCGTCGATGTCGTCGAGGAAGGGGATGGCGGCGATCTTGTACGGCACGGTGATGCCGTAGCCACGGAACCCGAGAGCCCTGGTGCCGGTGATGGCCGCGCCAAGGTCCTCCGCGGCCACGTCGCACTTCCAGAACGTCCACGGCAGGCCGTAGTGCGCGTAGACGGCGTCGAACATCAGGTCGATGGGGTTCTCCGCCACGGGGCGGCCGAGCATGCCGCTCATCTGCTTCTGAGGAGGGATGGTCGCGGCTGGCATGACATCTCCTCGGTACTGAGTGAGGCAGGTCCGGGAGTCATCCTACCCACGGGGCACGCATCCGTCGCCGTCTGCCGCGAGCCTGTCGCGGATGCGGCGGTACAATCAGGGTGATGACCGAGCAGTCCCAGCGTCGCGACCACCTCGACGACCTCCGCGCGACCCTCAGGCGCATCCCCAACGAGCCCGGCGTGTATCGCTTTCTCGACGCGGAGGGCACGGTGCTCTACGTGGGCAAGGCGAAGGCGCTGCGCAAGCGCGTGGCCAACTACCTGCGCCCGGCGGCGCAGCCCCACGGGCGCACCGGCGAGATGCTCGCGCAGGCGGCAGACATCGACTGGGTGGTGACGGCGTCCGAGTCGGAGGCGCTCCTCCTCGAGGACAACTTCATCAAGGAGGAGCGCCCGCCGTACAACCTGCGCCTGCGCGACGACAAGAGCTACCCGTCCATCGAGATCACGCTGAACGACGAGTGGCCGCGGGTGCGCTTCTTCCGCGGCCGCCGCGTGCCGGGCAACCTGTACTTCGGCCCGTTCTCGAGCGCGCGCAAGGTGCGCGAGACGCTCGAGCTCATCGGCCGGATCTTCCCCTACCGCAAGTGCCGCGGCGCCGAGCCGGGACGCCCCCGCGGCTCGCCGTGCCTGCAGTACTTCATCAAGCGCTCGCTCGGTCCGTGCGACGACCGCTGCACGCGCGAAGAGTACCTGGCGACCGTCCACCAGGCCGTCGCCTTCCTGCGCGGCCGGCTCGGTGAGGTGGAGAAGGACATCGCGCGCGAGATGGCCGCGGCCGCGGCGGCCCAGGAGTTCGAGAAGGCGGCGCTGCTCAGGGACAGGCTCGCCGCCGTGCGCCACGTGCACGAGCGCCAGTCGGCGCGCGTGGACGAGCGCGAGGCGCTCGACGTCGTCGGGCTCTCGCTGGCCGAGCCGGGCGCCAACGTGCAGCTGTTCCTGGTGCGCGACGGGGCGGTGGTCGACAGGCAGGCCTTCTATCTGGAGAACGCGGCCGGTCGCGAGCCCGCGGAGGTGCTCGAGGAGTTCCTGCTCGAGTACTACTGGGAGGGGACGGTGATCCCGCCCGAGGTGGTGGCGCCGCTCGAGGACGGCGCCGTGCTCG
>JBLMXT010000262.1:0-4065 GCA_050257915.1 Deltaproteobacteria bacterium | reverse complement strand
ACCGACTCCAGCGTGCGCGCCGTCTCGATGTCCCGGCCGCCGATGCGAAGCGGGTAGTGGGCGCCGAGGCCGCCTCGCGCGGCGGCCAGCGCCGCGTCGTACGCCTCCCGGTTCTCGTGGCGCGAGAAGTCGGCGTGCGGACGGTTGCGGAACGGACCCGGCGCCCGCGTGTCGGTCGGGCTCACCGCGGGCAGCCGCCGCGCCGCCGCGCCGAAGTCCGCCGAAGTCTCGGGCGGCCTCACGAGCTGGTCGACGGCCGCCCCCTCGACGAAGGTCTGCCGCAGGAACGAGTCGTTGGCCGTGTTCTCGAGCAGCCGGCGCACCAGGTACGCCATCCCGGGGATGAGCTCGCCGACGGGCGCGTACTCGCGCAGGCGCAGGCCCATCCCGCCCACGGCGGCCTTGATCGGGTCGCCCATACCGTGGAGCATCTGGAGCTCGAAGGCGTCGCGCGCGAGGCCGAGGCCCCGAGCCGTCTCGACGGCGACCGCCAGGGAGCGGACGTTGTGGCTGGCGAACGCCGGCCGGACGACGTCGGCCGCCTCCAGCATCTCCCGGGTGAGCCGCTCGTACATGGCGTCGGTGTCGGGCTTGTGCGTGAACACCGGCACCGGCCAGCCCTCTTGCGCGGCGATGACCGTCTCGTAGTCCCAGTAGGCGCCCTTGACGAGCCGCAGGTTGAACGGCCGCTCACGCTCGCGCGCCCACGTCACGAGGCGCGCGAGATCCCGGTCGGCGTCGCGCAGGTACGCCTGCAGGACGATGCCGGCGTCGGAGTAGTCGCGGAACTCGTCCTCGTCGAGGAGGGACGTGAAGACCGCGAGGGTCAGGTCGCGGTCGCGGAACTGCTCGATGTCGAGGGTGAGCGCCGCCCGCGTCGCGACGGCCTTGCGGAAGACCGGCCGCAGGAGGTCCTTGACGGCGGCCACGCTCCCGTCGAAGTCCACGGGGTCGATCTGCGAGTACAGGGAGGTGATCTTGAGGCTCAGGTTGATGCGCGGGAGCGGACCCCAGGCGGCATCGTCGATCACGGGGAGGCGCGGCCACGAGGCGGCCTCGGCGGCCAGGCCGTCGAGGAGGTCGAGGTAGGTGCGCTGGTAGGCGAGGCCCTCGGCCTGGCTGACGGTGGCCTCGCCGAGCACGTCGAGAGTGAACCCGATGCCGTCGCGGCGCAGCGCGCGCAGGGCCGGGATGGCGCCGCGCGCGTCGCGGCCGACGATGAAGCGCTGCGCGAACCCCTTCATCTGGTTGCGGATGACGGCGCTCGCCAGAGGCGCCACGGGCGAGCGCTGCCCGGTGAGGCTGATGCCCCAGCGCAGCGCGGACGGCGCGGCGACACCCTCCCGCGCGAAGTACTCACGCAGGTGGCGCGCGATCTCGGGGCGGCTGCGCAGGGTGGGGAAGACGTCGACGAACCGCAGCATCTCGACCTTGAGACGCTCGTCCGCCATCGCCCACTCCATGACCTCGCCCTGCAGGCGCTCGCGGCTGAGCCGGCCGGGTCTCTCACCGGCCATGGCGGCGAAGATGGCGCGGGCGGTGCTCTGGACGCGGTCCTCCGAGCCGGGGACGGTGCTCACCGGCGTCCTCCTCGTCAGCGTGAGCGCCGGCCGAAACGCTCGTAGCTGATCTTGCTCGGCTGGCGCTGCGTGCGCGGCTTCTTTCGCTCGGCGGGGTGACCGACGGCGATGAGGGCGAGCGCGCGCCACTCGCGGGACGGCGCGCCGAGCGCCTCACAGCAGGCTCGCTCGTACCCGACGACCGCGTCGGGGTCCTCCCGCATTCCGCACCAGACGGCGCCCAATCCGAGCGATGCGGCTTCGAGGAGGATGTTCTCCGCGGCGGCGGAGCAGTCCTCGATCCACCAGGGGTGGCCTTCGGCGAGACCCAGCACCGCGACGACCAGTGGCGCCTTGCCCAGCATCCGCGTCCATTCGTGCATGCCCTGCAGCCGCCGGCGCATCTCCGCGTCGCGCACGCAGACGAAATGCCAGGGGCGGTCGTTGTTCGCGCTCGGAGCCGCGAACGCCGCGTCGATCAGCTTCTGCTCGTCTTCGCGTGACACGTCCTCGGATGTGAAGCGGCGAATGCTGCGTCGCGCCAGCATGAGGTCGAGTGCGTCCACCAGGCTCCCTCCGAGTCTCGACTCCGGCTGTGGCGATTCTACCGCCCGTGCGGCCGGTCCAATCACGAGCGCCGTGGCGGTAGAATCGAACACGACAGACGGGGGATCGATGCCGGCCGCGCGCGACGACGTCACCATCACTGAGTTCAGCATGGACGACTATCCCGTCGTCCACGTCCTGTGGCAGCGCGGAGACCTCTGGATGCGTCCGTCCGACGGCCCCGAGGCGACGCTCCTCAAGCTCACGCGCGACCCCGGCCTGTTCCTGGTCGCACGCGACGGGGAGGGCAGGATCGTCGGCACCGTGATGGGTGGCTGGGACGGCCGCCGCGCCTACGTCTATCACCTCGCGGTAGCGCCCGAGCGCCGCCGCCAGGGCATCGCCGACGCGCTCATGGACGAGCTCGAGGAGCGCTTCCGCAGGCTCGGAGCCCTCAAGGCCAAGTTGCAGATCCTCGTCGAGAACGAGACGTCCAAGGAGTACTTCGCCCACCGCGGCTACCTGCTCGAGGCCGACTGCGAGCCGTGGGGAAAGGAGCTGGTGGAGGGCGGCGCCCCGCCCTGCAGGTGATGAGCGCCGCCCTCCCCGTGCGGGAGGCGAGGGGACCGGGCGGCCTCAGCCGCGCGGTTGCTGCTGCGTGATGCAGTGCACGTTGCCGCCGCCGAGCACGATCTCCCGGCCGGGCACGGTGACGACCTCGCGGTCGGGGAAGACCCCGGCGATGATGGCGCGCGCCGCGTCGTCGTTGGGGTCGTCGAACGTCGGCAGGATGATGCCGCCGTTGACGATGAGGAAGTTGAGGTAGGAGGCGGCGGTCTTGTCGCCGGGCCGCCGCGGGATCGACCCCTCGGCGGAGTCGACGCCCCAGGCCTCTTCCTCGGTGATCTCCATGATCGCCGGCATGGGCACGGTGTGGATCTCGAGCTGACGGCCCCGCGCGTCGGTGGCCTCGCGCAGCACGCGCAGGTTGTCCTGGAGCAGCTGGTAACGCCAGTCGTCCTCGTCCTCCGTGACCGCGGCCAGCACCACGCCGGGCCGCACGAAGCAGGCGACGTCGTCCACGTGCCCGTTGGTCTCCTCGGGATCGATGCCCTTGGCCAGCCAGATCACCTTGTCCACGTTCAGGTAGTCACGCAGGTGCTCCTCGATCTGCTCCCGCGTCATCTCCGGGTTGCGGCCCGGGCTGAGCAGGCACTCCTCGGTGGTGATGACGGTGCCCTCGCCGTCCACGTGGAACGAGCCGCCCTCCATGACGATGTGCGCCTTGTAGCGGTCCACGCCCTCGAGCTGGGCTACTTTCTGCGGCACCAGCTGGTCCTTCTCCCAGGGGAAGTACAGACCGTCGTACAACCCGCCCCAGGCGTTGAAGTCCCAGTCGACCAGACGGACGTCACCCTCATCGTTGACGACGAAGGTGGGGCCGCAGTCGCGTATCCAGGCGTCGTTGCTCGAGATCTCGATGACGCGCACCGAGGCCGGCAGGATGTTGACCGCGTTCTCGTACTGGTCGTTGTTGACGCCCACGGTGACGGGCTCGAAGCGCGAGATCGCCGTCGCCACGTCCACCCAGGAGCGCTGGGCAGGCTTGGCGCCGAGGCGCCAGTTGTCGGGGCGCTGCGGCCAGAGCATCCAGATCCGCTTGTGGGGCTCGAACTCACCGGGCATGCGGAAGCCGTCGGCCCGGGGCGTGCTGTCGATGAGCTTGCTCATGGGAGTCTCCTTGGCCGCGCGGCGGCCGTCACTCGGCGGCGGCGCGCCGCCGGGCGGTGGTGATGTCGATGACGTCGGCGCCGGGGCCGCGGCGAGACGCCTGCCGCGGCTTCTTCGCCGGCGCCTTGGGGGCCGCCGTCTTCTTCGCGGGGGGGGCGTTGGGTGGTTTCCGGGCGGCGGGCTTGCGCTCCGCCGCCCCCTCCGCCGCCGCGTCCGGCACGATGTGCGT
>JBLMXT010000261.1:0-3534 GCA_050257915.1 Deltaproteobacteria bacterium | reverse complement strand
TGGATGCCGCGGAGCGCGTAGCCGTAGTGCGAGTTCACCAGCCTGTAGACCAGGATGAGGCACACCACGACGACGGCGAGCACGAGGAAGTAGTAGGTGTACGACGAGTCCACGGTGACGCCCGGTATCCCGAGGTCCGGCCACGGGATGCCCGACATGCCGGTGGACCCTCCGGTGAGCGTGCGCGCCGAGATCGCGACGCGGACCAGCAGCTCGCCGAACGCCAGCGTCGCCAGCAGGAAGTAGATCGGGTTGTCGGAGGCCCCCACCCCGTAGACGCGGAAGGCCGGGATGCCGAGGCCGGCGCCGAGCAGCGCGGTGAGCACGACCACCAGCGCGAGGTTGACGAAGAAGTTGGAGATGCCCCCGTGGACGATGAGGATGCCGCAGGCGTAGCCTCCGAAGCCGAAGAAGGCGGCGTGACCGAACGTCGGGATGCCCCCGAAGCCCCAGAGGATGTTCATGCTCACCCCGAACAGGGCGAAGATCATCATCTTCGTGACGAGGCTCTGGATGTACGAGGGCACGACCTGGGGGAGCACGAGCAGCAGCACGATGATCGCGATGGCGGGCGCCCAGGTCTTGAGGAGCGTGGCCGCACCGCGCCCCTCGACCTCCACCGGCGGCGCGGCGACGGCCCTGCGCGTCAGGCGGCCGAGCAGCAGCTCGGCCGGCCTCGTCGCCATCAGAAGACCTTCCTTCCGATGAGGCCGCTCGGGCGGACCAGCAGGACGACGATGAAGATCACGTACGACGTGAACAGCGCCACCGACGGCACGTACGCCTTTCCGAACGTGTCGAGCAGCCCGATGATGAGCGCCCCGAGCATGGTGCCCTGGATGTAGCCGGTGCCGCCGACCACGACGACCATGAGCGTGAGCAGGAGCAGCGCGTCGCCCATGGACGGGTAGGCGCCGAGGACCGGCGTGCCGATGATCCCCGCGAAGCCGGCGAGCGCGGCGCCGAACAGGAAGACGAGCGTGCTGACCAGGCCGTAGTTGATGCCCAGGCTCCGGGTCATCTCCTTGTTGTCCATGCCCGCGCGGATGATGGCGCCCACGCGGGTCCCGTCCTGCATCCACCAGAGGAAGACGAGCACGGCGAGGCCGATGCCGCAGATGACGAGCCGGTAGATCGGGAAGGCGAGGTCGCCCACGCGCACGACACCGGTGAACGTCTCGGGCGTGAGCCCCATCTTGGCGAAGGGCCCCCAGACCCAGAGGACGATGTTGGCGATGGCGTAGCCCAGCCCGATGGTGAGCACCGCCTGTTCGGGCACCTTGCCGTAGAGATGGCGCAGGAAGAAGTAGTAGATACCGAGGCCGATAAGGCCCGTGCCGGCTGCCGCCACCACGACGCCCAGCCAGAACTGGTCGAGCTGGCTGATGATCGCGAGACCGAAGTACGCGCCGAGGACGTAGAGAGCGCCGTGCGCCAGGTTGAGGACCCCCATGACGCCGAAGGTGAGGGAGAACCCGGCGGCCAACAGGAAGAGGATGAAGGCGTACGAGACGCCGTTCAGCGTCGTGATGATGAATGTACTCACACGCCCCCCTGGCGTCGAGACGAGTACTTCGTCGGCGATCCCGGCTGCACGCCGGCTGGCACGAGCGCACTTTTCCTGACCTGCACCTCCTGCTGCGCTACAGGAATGATATACCGATATCAGTCTCTGACAAGCGGCTCTGGCGAGCCGCCACTCCTGCCCCCTCTGGGGGTGCCGTGTCCACCCGTCTCAGGCACCCGCCTCCGCCCCGCATCTCCCTGATATCGGGATTACGCGACCACTCCCGGCGGGCCGTGCCCCGCGTCGCCGCGCACGGCTGCGGCCCGGGTTCAGTCACTTGTGGCGCGTGAGCCAGAGATGAGGGGGCTCACGGCGACGCCATGAGCCCCCTCCGTGCTCGCATCCGCGACGACGCCGCGGGCGCCGCACCGCCGGACTACTTCTGCTCGTGCAACAGGCCCTCGTAGGTGAAGATCGGCACCCACGCGATGCGGTCGCCCACCTGCTTGGTCTCCATCATGTAGTAGTTGCCAGTGCCCACGAACATGTCCTGGTACGCGCTCATCTTGTAGGGGCCGGCCGGCGTGTCGATGGTCACGCTCGACATGGCTTCCTTGAGCTTGTCCGGCGACGTGTCGCCGCCGTTGGCCTCGACGGCGCCGGCGAAGAGGTTCACGGCCAGCCAGGCGCCGAACGTCTGCATGGTCGGGTACTCTCCGTTCTCCTGCGCCTTGTAGGCGTCGACGAACTCCTTGTTGATGGGGTTGTCGATCTCCGGCGTGTAGAACTCGCCGCCGATGAGGCCGATGCCCACCTCACCGAGGTCCCTGAGCTGCGGCTCGGTGAGGTTGCTCGCCATGGCGGTGATGAGCGGGGCCTCGAGGCCGTAGTCGTTGTACTGCTTGACGAAGGGAGCGGCGCCGTTGCCGAAGATCCACCAGTACGTGCAGTCGGCGTCCTTGAGCGTCGTGAGGTAGGAGCTGAAGTCGACCGCGTCGATGGGCACGAACTGCGTGCTCAGGATCGTGCCGCCGGCCTCCTCGAAGCCGTGGTTGAACCCCTCCTGGAGCTGGCGGCCGGCGGTGTCCTCGTAGTTGATGCAGTTGGCCGTCTTCCAGCCCATCTCCTCGGCCGCGTACTTGCCGGTCTGGTAGCCGGCGAACGAGAACAGGCCGCTGGGGACGAACGAGAGGCCGTTGGCGGTCTTCATGTTGTCGATCGGCTGCCCGTAGATGGAGATCGACGGGATGCCGCCGCCGCTCTTGGCCAGGTAGTCGGTGACCGCCGCGTTCGCCGGCGAGAAGATCGGACCGATCATGACGTGGATCCCATCGTTCTCGACGAGCTGGCGTGCCTTGTCCACCGCCTGGACGGGGTCGGAGCCGTTGTCGGCCTTGATGTACTCGACGGGCCGGCCGGCGATCTGTCCACCGAGCTGGTCGATGGCGAGCCTGATGCCCTTGTCGGTCATCGTCGCATCGACCGCCATGAACCCGGTGAAGCCCTCGTCGAACCCGATCTTGATCGGCTCACCCGTCGCGGCGGGGGCGGGCTGTGCGGATTCGGAGCTGCGGGAGTCGGTCGTTCCCGAGTCCGATCCGCACGCCGCCAGCACAAGGGCGCCGAAAGCTCCCAGAACGAGCACGAGCGCCAGGACGGCGAACACGACTTTCCTCTGCATTGTCAGTCCCCCTGCGAAGATGATCGGAAAGTAGTCGGTAGCCTGCTCTGCTGACACGGACGCGACGCGCCGGCGCTCTCAGGGCCCCTCCGCCGTTTCCGCCCGTCCGCTGCGACGAGCCGCGGCGACCCAGCTGCCGTTCGCGACGCCTAGAGATAAGCGGGTCCCTGCTCCTTTCGTCGGCCTTCGCCGCTCGGCAGAGGGCGCTCCCCTGAGGGCCCTGTTGTCCAGAACGGCAAGTTCTCTGCGTCCCCGTAGTGCAAAGGGTAAGGGTGGAAGGTACCCCACGCGGTCACGCGTGGCAAGCGCTCTGACGAGGGGCGGCGGCCGGGTCAAGACCCGGCCG
>JBLMXT010000260.1:0-3370 GCA_050257915.1 Deltaproteobacteria bacterium | reverse complement strand
GTTGACCGTGATGCCGTGCGGCGCCAGCTCCTGGCAGATCGTGCGCGCGAGCATGCGCATGCCGCCCTTCGACGCGGTGTAGGTGGAGTAGTGAAGGAAGGCGATGTCCTCGTGGATCGAGGACACGTTGACGATGCGCCCGCCGTGGCCGGCAGCGATCATGAGCTTCGCCGCGGCCTGGGCGGCGAAGAACGCGCCCTTGAGGTTGACGCCCAGCACCAGGTCGTAGTGCTGTTCGGTCACCTCGACGAACGGCTCGCGGATCTCGACGCCGGCGTTGTTCACGAGGATGTCGAGGCGGCCGAGCGCCGCGTGCGCATCGCGCACGAGCCCCTCGGCCTCCGCTGCCACACCGACGTTGGCGCCCAGCGCGACCGACGTGCGGCCCATCTTCTCGATCTCGGCCGCTACCCGTCGCGCTTCGTCCTCCTCGCGGTGGTAGTGCACCGCCACGTCCGCGCCCTCGCGCGCGAAGCGCAGGGCAATCGCCTCTCCGATGCCGCTGGAGCTGCCGGTGACGAGTGCTGCCTTGCCCTCGAGTCTCATGTGTCCCGCCTTTCTGCGGTCAGCCCGCAAACGCGTGCGTCGGGAGGCCCGCCACGCCCACGTCCAGGCGCAGAAGGGCGCCTGCCAGTGGCTGCGCGGCGAGTTCGCTCGCGCTGAGGCCTTCCCGGCGAGTGGTCACGTACAGGTCGCGCAGTCCGTCGCCGCCGAAGCAGCAACTCGTGATCCGCGCGACCGGGAGGTCGACGACTGCCGCCAGCTCGCCGTCGTGCGCGTAGCGGCGCAGCCCCCACCCGCCGTGCAGCGCCACCCAGACTCCGCCCTGGGCGTCGACGGCCAGGCCGTCGGGCACGGCGCCCTCGACCTCGACGGCGGCGAACCGCCGCCGGTCCGCGAGGGCGCCCGTCTCCGGGTCGAAGTCGAAGACGTCGACGCGCAGCGTCGGGCTGTCGATGAAGTAGAAGCGGTCGCCGGACGGGCTCCAGCCGAGTCCGTTCGAGATGGTCGTGCCCGTAAGGACGGTGCTCACGCCCATGTGGGAGTCGACCCGGTAGAGCGCCGCGACGGGCGAGCGCTCGTCGAGCGCCATGGTGCCCACCCACAGCCGCCCCGCCGCGTCGCAGGCGCCGTCGTTCGTGCGCGTGTCGGGCCGTTCGGGCTCGATGGCCGCGATCAGAGGTGGGTCGTCGCCGTCCAGGAGGTGCAGACCATCGGGCAGCCCGATGACGGCGCCGCCTCGTCGACGCGGCAGCGCCAGGCTGACGATACCGGGGACGGACCGCACCGCGTCCTCGCTCGTCGCCGGATCGTAGCGGTGGACCGTCTGCCCGGGGATGTCGACCCACAGCAGGGTCCCGGTGGCGGCGTCCCAGCGCGGGCCCTCGCCGAGCTTCGCTCCGGGGCCGACGGCGACCTCGAAGTCGGTGAATCTGGTCCTGGCCATCACGTCTCGATTCTACGGGCGTTCCGCCCATGTTCTGCTGTTGGAGGTGTGCCGCCGCGGCGCCGTCCACGCGGTCCCAGGAAGCGGCCGTGCGCGTTCCGAGCCGGTCCGTGGCGGCGTCGACGGCGCCGTCTATCGCCGGCGCAAGCCGTCCCAGAGAAGGCGGTCGACCTGCAGCCCCGCCTCCTCGCTGGTGAGCCCGCTGTCCCTGAGGACGTGCTCGTCACGGATCACGCGGTTGATCTGCCGCAGCAGATGCCCCAGGAACCGGGTGTTCATGGGCTTCATCTCGCCCGCCTCGACGGCGTCGTCCAGCAGGCCGACGAACCGCGCCACGAAGCGGTCCGAGATCGTCTGGTAGGCGACACGCGTGGACTCGAACCGCTCGACGTCGCCGCGGAAGGTCAGGGAGAGGGGGCGCAGGCTCTCGGCGGCGCCCAGGAAGTACTGGCGCGCCTGCTCGGTCGCGGTCTTGCCGCGGCGCGCACGTCGCTCCAGGCTGGACAAAGTGGCGTCTCCCCAGCGACCGATGGCGAGAAGGACCAGGCTGTCCTTGCTCGGGGCGATCTTGTAGAGGGTCGCGACGGAGCAGCGCAACTCTCGCGCCAACTCCGCGACCTGCACGTGCGCGAACCCCCGCTCGGCGATGATCGCCATGACGCCATCGAGCAGTTCGTCGCGACGGTCATCGTCGAGTCGCTTTCTCACAGGACGGCCTCCCACGTCGGCGCAAGTATCGGTCGTCTCAAGGCTGTTCAAGTCTCCCCGATGATTCATTGCCCGTTATCATCTGCGGTAATGAGTAACGATGCAAGTATTGAATTACTCTTTTTGGTGCTTCATACTGGCCCGGTCCGCACCGAGGAGGAGTCAATGACCAAGACAGTCGCTGAGTTGATCGCGGCGGCCAACGTCCAAATCGAGAACGTGTCACCGCAGGACGCCGCGGAACAGGCGGCCACCGGCAAGGCCGTGTTCCTCGACGTGCGCGAGCCGGTGGAGTGGGAGCACCACGTCGAGGGCGCCGTCCAGGTCCCCCGTGGCCTGCTCGAGTTCGCCGCCGACCCCACGAGCCCGCGCCACAAGGCGGAGCTCGACCCGGCCGGCCGCGTGATCGTCTACTGCCGCTCCGGCGCCCGCGCCGCGCTCGCCTGCGCGACCCTCAAGGACATGGGCTACGCGAACGTCGCCAACCTTGAGGGTGGCTTCGGCGCGTGGCAAGAGGCTGGCCTGCCGGTCAACGAGCATCACGACGGGCTCTGAGTCCCGCTCGCCCTCACCCCACGATCACGTCCGACAGACGACGAGAGAGGATCTGACGATGCCCGAACAGGAGAGGGTCAGCACCACGGTGCCCCTGGACTGGAACCAGGTGTGGTTCACCAACTGCCCCATGGTGTCCGCCAACAACGTGGACCAGGAACTGGGCTGGTGTCGCGAGGAGTTCAAGAAGCTGGGCGTCGAGTACGCCTACTTCCGCCATGCGCCCGAGAACAACTGGTACCCGCACTACATCCACAACCTCGACAACCTCGTGCGCTTCGGCGGCCTCTACCCGCCGATCCACGTCCACGCCGACCTGCGCCGGACCGTGCTGCTTGGGGCGACGTGGGTGTACGAGGGCGGCTGCATGGCGGTGCGCGCCCGCGACAGGATCTTCCGCATCGAGGACCTGAGGGGCAAGAAGGTCGGCATCTCCAAGAGCCTCAACACCATCAAGAACGACTGGTGGCGCATCCAGGAGCACATGGGCATCGAGAACATGCTGATGCTGCACGACATGGCCATGGACGACGTGGAGTTGGTCGAGTTCCCGTATCCCGACGACTGGTACGACAAGCCCGAGATGCTCCAGGTCACCATGAACAACCCGTCCGAGCTGTGGATGCGCCGCGACCACAAGCACGACCTGGCCTTCCGCCC
>JBLMXT010000259.1:0-3735 GCA_050257915.1 Deltaproteobacteria bacterium | reverse complement strand
GTGCTCATCGACAGCTACGGACAGGCTTCGGTGGCGGTCAACAACGGCTCGGCCGCCGAGGTCCTGGGGCTCGACGCCGGGGACGAGGTCAGGATCCGCCGTCTCACCTGACGGCGGCGTGTTGCGCCGCTCGCACGGATTCGCTATAGTCCCCTTTCGCGCGGCCGCACCGGGACGCGCGTCCCAGCTACCGAACGAGTGAGCGCATGAAGACTTACGTCGCCAAGCCTGCCACCATCGAGAAGAAGTGGTACGTCGTCGACGCCAAGGGGCACACGCTCGGCCGCCTCTCCACCGTCGTCGCCGACTGCCTGCGCGGCAAGCGCAAGGCCATCTACACGCCGAACATCGACACCGGCGACTTCGTCGTCATCGTCAACGCCGACCAGGTCGTCGTCACTGGCAAGAAGCCCGAGCAGAAGATGTACTACCACCACTCGGGCTATCCCGGCGGCATCAAGAGCGAGTCCTACGCCAAGCTCCAGGCTCGCCGCCCCGAGGAGATCGTCCGCCACGCCGTGCGCGGCATGCTGCCCCACAACAAGCTCGGGCGCGCCCAGCTCCGCAAGCTCAAGATCTACGCCGGGCCGGAGCATCCGCACGAGGCGCAGAACCCCGAAGTGCTCGAGATCAAGGAGTAAGGCGTGGCTGATGCAGTGACCTATCGCGCGACCGGCAAGCGCAAGACCAGCGTCGCGCGCGTCATCCTCACTCCCGGCGCGGGCAAGACGACCATCAACGGCCGCGAGATCGACCAGTACTTCGGCCGCAAGGTGCTCGAGACCATCGCCCTGATGCCGTTCGAGACCACGCGCACGGCCGGCAAGTTCGACGTCTCCGCCAACGTGTACGGCGGCGGCATCAGCGCTCAGGCCGGCGCTGTGCGCCACGGCATCGCGCGCGCTCTCTGCGAGGCCGACGAGAGCCTCCGCACGCCGCTCAAGCGCGCCGGGTTCCTCACCCGCGACGACCGTCAGGTCGAGCGCAAGAAGGCCGGCTTCCACAAGGCGCGCAAGAAGCCGCAGTTCAGCAAGCGCTGATCCTGCGCCCAGATCCGCGTTTCCCGACGGGCCGCCGCGAGGCGGCCCGTCGTCGTATCCGGGCGGCGCCCGCCTGGCCGCCGCGCCAGGCGCCCGGCTCCTCCCCGGATGCTAGGATGGCCCGAGTCGAATCGCGAGGAGTCCTCTGATGGCCCGCACCAAAGACCCGAACCGACCGGCGCGCAACACCGCGCCCATGTGGAAGAAGACCGTCGTCGTGCTCTCCGCGCCGGTGGCGGTGCTCATCGTCATGAGGCTGTTCCACATCAACACGTGGAACTTCTTCCTGTTCCTCGTCGTCGTGATCGCCATCGCGGCCGTCGCCGTGTGGGGGATGGCCAAGCTGCTCGGCGTGCGCCTCAGCCTCAGCAGCTGGGATTGACCGCGTGGGCGTGTATTTCGGCACTGACGGCATCCGGGGGGTCGCGGGCGAGCTGCTGACCCCCGAGTTCGCCGTGCAGGTCGGTCGCGCCGCGGCCGTGGTGCTGGCGCAGAAGGCCGGTCCGCACCCGCTGTTCGTCATCGGCCGCGACACGCGCCTCAGCGGACCGATGCTCGAGGCCGCGCTCACGGCCGGCCTCACGAGCGGCGGCGGCCGCGTGGAGATCGCCGGCGTGATCCCGACGCCGGGGCTCGCTGCGCTGGTCCACCAGCGAGGCGCCGACGCCGGCATCGTCATCAGCGCCTCGCACAATCCCTTCGCCGACAACGGCATCAAGTTCTTCTCGAGCGCCGGCGTCAAGCTGAGCGACGAGGAGGAGGCCGAGATCGAGGCGCACATCGAGCACCACGACCTGCAGTCGCTGGCGGGCGCCGATTTCGGCAGCGCCGAGCAGCTCGAGGGCGCCGTGGAGGGCTACGTCTGGGACGTCGTGAAGCGCATCCCCCTGGATCTCAGCGGCATGAGGATCGCGCTCGACTGCGCCCACGGCGCCATGCACCTGGCAGCGCCGCTGGCCCTGGAGGAGTCCGGCGCCTCGGTCACCGTGCTCTTCGACCGGCCGGACGGCACCAACATCAACGCCGGCTGCGGCAGCACGCACATCGACGCGCTGCAGAAGGTGGTGGCCGACGACGGCTTCGACCTTGGTCTCGCCTTCGACGGCGACGGCGACCGCGTGCTCGCCGTGGACGCCGCCGGCAACCTCGTGGACGGCGACTTCATCATCGCCATCCTCGCCAGGCACCTGAAGGCCCAGGGCAAGCTCCGCGGCGACACCGTGGTGACCACGGTCATGACCAATCTGGGCTTCCACCTCGCCATGAGGCGGGAGGGCATCCGGGTGCTCGTGACGGCCGTGGGCGACCGCTACGTGGTGGCGGAGATGCTCAAGGGCGACTACCTGCTCGGCGGGGAGCAGTCCGGGCACATCATCAACCGCGACGTCAGCACCACTGGCGACGGCCTCGCCACGTCCCTCCTGCTCCTGCAGGCGCTGCGGCAGATGGACGTGCCGCTGGCCGAGGCGGCGAGGGTGATGCAGCGCCTGCCGCAGAAGCTCGTCAACGTGCGCGTGCGCGACCTGGCCGAGCTCGACGGAGCGGCCGCTGTGTGGACGGCGGTCGAGCAGGAGACCCGCCGCCTCGCGGGCAGCGGCCGCGTGCTCGTGCGGCCGTCGGGCACGGAGCCGCTCGTGCGCGTCATGGCCGAGGCGCCGACCCAGGACGAGGTCGACGCCGCCTGTGGCCGCATCGTGGCGGTCGTCGAGGAACATCTGACCTGACCAAGGGGACCGCAGTGAGCGATGAGGTGAAGTACTACCCGTTCAAGATCGGTGGAGTCGAGCAGACGTATCCCAACGTGCATCCGGGCACGCCCAAGTACGCGGCAGGCATCGTGGTGGGCAACATCGCCTTCCTGTCGGGCATGACGCCGCAGAGCACCGAAGACGGCTCGTGTCTCACGGTGGGGGTGGAGGCCCAGGTCTTCGCCTGCCTCGACAAGGTGCGCGCCGTGCTCGACGAGATGGGCAGCTCGATGGAGAACATCGTGAAGACCGTCATCCTCCTCAAGGACCTCGAGTACTACCAGCAGATGCGCGCCGCCGAGCTCAAGTACTACCAGCAGTACGCGCCGCGCCTCGTCTCCGAGCCGCCGGCCAGCACCTACGTGCAGCCGGCGATCCTCGCCCGCCCCGAGTTCCTGGTGGAGTTCGACGTCACCGCGGTCGTCAAGCGGGCGTAGCCCGGCTCGCGCCGGTCGGAGAGTCCGGGACGAGGAGAGGCGCGCGGAGGGGTAGAATACGGCGACATACGCAGACCGGTGGTGCGGACACCCGTCAGCAACCTGAGCGCCTGGCCCGCGCGGCGGCTCCCGAAGGGAAGCGGCTCCGCGCGGGTGACGAGGTGGAGGTTCATCGAAAGACTCGGCGGATGCCTCCCGGCCCGGCACGGTCGTGATCGAGTCGACAAAACCCGCCGGCGACGGCGGAACAAAGCGGCTCGAAGGTGCCGTTCGCAGCCCGCCCATCTGCGCCCTGCCCACAGAAGGGAGCACGCATGTGCGGCATCGTAGGCTACGTCGGCCGCCGCGCCGGCAAGCCCATCATCCTCGACGGCCTCCGACGGCTCGAGTACCGCGGGTACGATTCGGCCGGCATCGCCCTCCTCGAGCCCGGCGGGCTCGACGTCGTGCGCGCCGTCGGCAACCTGGACGCGCTGTTCAGGGCGGCCGGCGAGGACGGCTCGGAGGCGT
>JBLMXT010000258.1:0-3648 GCA_050257915.1 Deltaproteobacteria bacterium | reverse complement strand
CGCGCGGCCGCGGGGGGCCCGCGGCGCTCACCGGCGTGCGCGTCGTCGCCATCGACCCCACCGAGACCGGAGGCATCGCCGCGCGCCTCGGCGGCGCCGCTCGCCGCCTGGCCGCCACCGTGGCCGGCGTGAGCCTCGACGCGCCGGCCTCCGCGGCCACCACCGCGCCTGTCATCGTCACGCGCTCGGAGTGGGGCGCCGACGAGTCGCTGCGCGCCGCGGCGCCCTCGTACTCCCCCGTGAAGGTGGCGTTCGTGCACCACACCGCGAGCGGCAACCTCTACTCGCGCGACGACGCTCCTGCTCTCGTGCGCGGCATCTACGCCTACCATACGAAGTCCCTGCACTGGAACGACATCGCCTACAACTTCCTCGTCGACCGCTTCGGGAACGTCTACGAGGGTCGCTACGGCGGGGTGTCACGCGGCGTCGTCGGGGCACACGTATACGGCTTCAACACCGGCAGCACCGGCGTCTCCGTCATGGGGACCTTCACCGACGAGGCGCCGTCGGCCGAGGCGGTGGCGGCGCTGCAGCGGCTGCTGGCCTGGAAGCTGGCCGTCCACGGGCTCGACCCCCAGGGCACGGCCAGGCTCACCTGCGGCGCCGCGGACAAGTACGCCGCCGGCGCCACGGTCGCGTTCCCGGTCATCGCCGGCCACCGCCAGGCGAACTTCACGGAGTGCCCCGGTGAAGTCTTCTACGCGCTCCTGCCGGCCATACGCGCCGACGTCGGCAGGCGGGTCGGCACGGCGGTCAAGGCCACGCTCAGCGCGAGCAAGCCGCTCATCAGCCCGAACGGCGACGGCGTGCTCGACGCCACCGTCCTGGACGTGGGCGTGAGCGCCCCCGCCGACTGGCGGGTCGCGGTGCGCGGCGCCGGCGGACAGGCCGTGGCCTCGTGGAGCGGCCAGGGCACCAGCGCCGCCATCACCTGGAACGGCGCCTCCGGCGGGGAGCGCGTCCCCGACGGCGTCTACACCGCCGAGCTCACGGCCACGCCGTCGGGCGGCGAGCCGGCCGTTGCGAGCGTGCAGATCACCGTCGACACGGTCGCGCCCCGGCTCGGCGGAGCCTCGTCAACGGGCACGTTCAGCCCCAACGGCGACGGGCAGGCCGAGTCGGCGACCGTCGAGTACACGCCCGCGGAGGCCTGCGACGTCCGCGTCGGCATCCTGGACGCGCAGGGCGACGCGGTCCGGTGGCTCCACGGTTGGAGGTCACGCGAGACCCGGCGGTACTCGGTCGCGTGGGACGGCCGTATTACCTCCGGAGGCGGCCTCGCGGCCGCGCCCGACGGGCAGTACCGCTTCGACGTCGAGCGCCGCGACGCCGCGGGCAACATCGCCCGGCAGGGCGTCAGGATCGCGGTCGATCGCACCGTCGGCTTCCCGGCCGCCGTTCCCGTCACCCTCTCCCCGGACGGAAACGGCGTCCGCGACACGACCGCGCTCACCTTCAAGCTGACGCGCAAGGCCACGGTCACCGTGCGCGTCCTGCTCGACGCCGGCGTCGTGCGCACGCTGTCGCTGGGCGCGCTCGCCGCCGGTGCCCACTCGGCCGCCTGGGACGGGCGGGCCGGGTCGGGCGAGTACCTCGCCAGCTCCCGGCCCACCTTCACGGTGACCGCCGTCTCCTCGCTCGGTGAGAGCCGCGTGACCAAGGGCCTGGTGGTCGACCTGTACCGGCCGCGGCTGTATGCGGCCGGCGGCAGGACGACCTCTGTCGGGAGCGCCGCCAAGCTCGGCTTCAAGGTCACGGACCCGTTCAGCGCCAAGGCCGACGTCAGGTACACGATCACCGACGCCAAGGGCCGCCAAGTAGCCTCAGGTCATCCCGGCTGGCGCCCGACGGGCAGCGCGCTGAGCATCTCCTGGCGACCGCGTGCGAGCGGCGTGTACACGGTGTCGTACCGCGCGATCGACCGGGGCGGCAACCGCGAGGTGGCCCCTGCCCGCACCGTCGTGACGGTGCGCTGACGCCGCCGGCGAGCGCCGGCCGCGCCCTCATCCTCAGTAGATCTCCGGCACGAACGTCTGGCTGTCGATCGGCGGCCGCACGTACCCCTTGTCCGGCGGCCGCTCGGCCAGCTTGAGGTCCTTGTGGGTGACGTCCTGGTAGGGGATCTGGCCGAGCAGGTGACGGATCATGTTCAGCCGAGCCCGCCGCTTGTCGTCGGCGTTGACCACCCACCAGGGCGAGTCCTTGGTGTCGGTGTAGGCGAACATCTCGTCCTTGGCCTGCGAGTACTCCACCCAGCGCATGCGGCTCTCGAGGTCCATAGGGCTGAGCTTCCAGACCTTGAGGGGATCCTTGAGGCGCGCCTGGAACCGCTTCTCCTGCTCCTCGTCGCTCACGCTGAACCAGTACTTGAGCAGGATGATCCCGCTGCGGATGAGCATGCGCTCGAACTCGGGGCAGGTGCGGAAGAACTCCCAGACCTCGTCCTCGGTGCAGAAGCCCATGACGCGCTCGACGCCGGGGCGGTTGTACCAGGAGCGGTCGAAGAGGACCATCTCGCCGGCGGACGGCAGGTGCTCCACGTACCGCTGGAAGTACCACTCCGTGCGCTCGCGTTCCGTCGGCGTGGCCAGGGCGGCGATGCTGACGACGCGCGGATTGAGGTGCTCCGTCACGCGCTTGATGGTGCCGCCCTTGCCGGCGGCGTCGCGGCCCTCGAAGATGACCGCCACGCGCAGCCCGGCGTGCTTGATCCACTCCTGCAGCTTGACCAGCTCGACCTGGAGCTTCTCGAGCTCGGCCTCGTACTGCTCGCGGTCGAGCTTCTTGTGGTGGCCGGGCTTCTCCGCCGGCGGCGTGCTCATGCTCGGGAGCGGCCCGCCCTTCTCCGGAGCCTCGGCCTTCTTCCTGTCCTTCTGCTTGTCGGCCATCGAGCTCCCCCCGGACGCAGACTTGAGCGGTCCGCCACATCATAGTGCAGGTGGTCGCGACGCGGGAGTCCGCGGCGCCCGGACGGTGTATCCTCTGGCGAGACGAGCAGCGTGGAGTGGAGTGCCCGTGGAGCTGTCCGATCGTCCCCTCGAGGCCGAACTGGCCGAGATCGCCGAGCACGCCGAGCCCGGCCGCACGGCGCGGCTCGCCGTGCGCCATTGGGGCTGGGACGGACGGGGCGGCGCTACGCTCGAGGCGACCGGGCGCGAGCTGGGCGGCATCACGCGCGAGCGCGTGCGCCAGCTCTGCGAGCGCCTCACGCGGCGGCTGGCGGAGCCACGCGTCGCCGCGCCGGCGCTCGAGCGCGCGCTCGTGCTCGCCGCCCACGCCGCGCCGACGACGGCGCACGACCTCGCCCGGCGTCTGGCCGACGCGCACATCGCGGCGCGGCCGTTCGACCCGGCGGGCGTGCTCACCGCCGCCGCGGTGCTGGGCCGCGAGGCCACGTTCTCGCTCGAGTCCGTCAAAGGCGTCCGCGTCGTGCTGCCTTCCCCGCCCGACCCCGACAGTGACACCGTCCACGTCATCGCCGCCATCGTCGACACGGCTCGCGGCCTGGTGCGCCGCGCCGGCGCGGCTCGCGTCGCCGAGGTCACGGGGCGCGTGGCCGCCGACCTCGCGGTGTGGGTCGACGACGATCTCGTCACCGCCGTCGTCTCCGAGCCGGCCGGCTTCGCCTGGCTCGATCGGCGCACC
>JBLMXT010000257.1:0-4236 GCA_050257915.1 Deltaproteobacteria bacterium | reverse complement strand
TTCCTTCGCGAAGACCTGTGCGTCGGTGTAGTGGTGCAGCGTGATGGCCTTGACCGGGCACTCGCTGACGCACACGCCGCACCCCTGGCAGGCGGCCGCCTCGATCTTGGCCTTCTTGGCCTCGACGTCGATGATCGGCACCTCGTAGGGGCAGACGCGCACGCACGTGAGGCAGGCTGCGCACTTCTCCTGGTCGACCTCGGCGACGACGCCGCCGGCCTTGAGCGCCGGCTTGGCCAGGATGGCCGCGGCGCGAGCGGCGGCGGCGTAGGCCTGGCTGATCGTCTCCTCGATGCTCTTGGGGTAGTGGGCCGAACCGCAGAGGAAGATGCCCTCGGAGGAGAAGTCGACGGGGCGCAGCTTGACGTGCGCCTCGAGGTAGAAGCCGTCGGCGGTGAGCGGCACCTTGAGCAGCTTGCACAGGTCGCTCCCGCCCTCCGACGGCACCGTCGGCGTGGCCAACACGAGCAGGTCGAGCGGCAGCTCGACGTCGCGGCCCAGGTACGGGTCGCGGGCCGCCACCGTGACGCTGCCGTTGGCGCTCACTTGCGGCGGCGTGTCGTTGTCGTAGCGCGTGAAGATGACGCCGAGCTCACGCGCCCTCGTGTAGTACTCCTCGAGGAGACCGAAGGTGCGGATCTCCTTGAACCAGACGTACACGGGACGACTCGGGTCCTTCTCCTTGAGCGCGATCGCGTTCTTGATGCTCTGCTGGCAGCAGGTGCGCGAGCAGTAGGGCTTGTGCTCGTCGAGGGAGCCGGCGCAGAGGATGAAGCCGGCCGACTTGACCTCGGCGAGCGCCGGGTCGTCCTCCTTGAGCATGCGCTCGAGGTCCATCCCGGTGACGACCTTCTGGCCCGAGCCCAGGCCGTAGAGCTCGGGCCTGTCCTCCACGCCGCCGGTGGCGACGATGACGACGCCGTGGTCGACCGGCGTGCGCTTGCCGTCCTTCTCGGCGATGACGCTCGAGAAGTTGCCGATGAAGCCGTGGAAGTCGGCGAGTCCGGCCTCGAGGTGGATCTTGACGTTGGGGTTGTCGACGAGGCGCTGCTCGAGTTGCCTGACGAGCTCCGCCGGATCGTTGCCCTTGATCGTGTCGCCCAACTCGAGCACATGGCCACCCAGCCTGGACGCCCGCTCGACGAGGTGCACCTCGTGGCCCATGTCGCCCAACGCGAGGGCGCTCGTCATGCCGGCCACGCCGCCGCCGATGACGACGGCGCTGTGGGTGAGGGGCACGTCGACCTTGAACAGCGGCTCGAGCAGCCGGGCCCGGGCGACGCTCATCTGGACCAGCTCCTTGGCCTTCTGCGTGGCCTTGTCCGGCTCGTCCGCGTGCACCCAGCTCGCCTGGTCGCGGATGTTGGCCATCTCGAAGAGGAACGGGTTGAGGCCAGCCTCGCGGAGCGTGTCCTGGAAGATCGGCTCGTGCGTGCGCGGCGTGCAGCTCGCGACCACGACGCGGTTCAGGTGGTGCTCCTCGATGGCGTCGCGGATGAGCGAGAGGCTGTCCGACGAGCACGAGTACATCGTGTCGGTGGAGAACGCCACGCCGGGCAGCGTGCTGGCGTAGTCGGCGACGCTCTCGACGCCGATGACGCCGGCGATGTTGCTGCCGCAGTGACAGACGAAGACCCCGACGCGGGGTTCCTCGCCGACCACGCTCTTCTCGGCCGGGTACTCCTTGTCCACGGTGAGGGTGCCGCGCGAGTCGGCGAGGCCGGTCATCACCTGGGCCGCGGCGGCCGAGGCCTGGGCGACGCTGTCGGGGATGTCCTTGGGCTCACCGAACGGGCCGGCGACGAAGACGCCCTTGCGGCTCGTCTCGAGCGGGTTGAACTCGTGCAGCTCGCAGAAGCCGTGCCGGTTGAGGGCGACGCCGACGTGGCCGGCCGCCTCCTGCGCCTTGCGCGCAGGCTCCAGGCCGGCCGAGAGCACGACCATGTCGTAGCGCGTCTCGTGCAGCTTGCCGCCCTCGTCCTCCCAGCTGATCAGGAGGTCCCTGGTGAGCGGGTCTTCCTTGATGTAGCTGGGGCGCGAACGGATGAAGCTGACGCCCTTGTCCAGCGCGCGCTGGTAGAAGGCGTCGAAGCCCTTGCCCTGGGCGCGCATGTCCATGAGGAAGACGGTGGGCTCGCAGTCGGGCTCGTGGTCGATGGTGAGCATCGCCTGCTTGTTGGCGAACATGCAGCAGACGCTCGAGCAGTACTCGTGCTCCTGGTCGCGCGAGCCGACGCACTGGATGAAGGCGATCTTCTTGGGGTGCGCTCCGTCGCTGCGGCGCTGCACGGACCCGATGGTCGGGCCGCTGGCGCTGAGCATGCGCTCGTACTCGAGCGCCGAGAGCACGTTCGGGTAGCGCTTGTAGCCGTACTCGCTCTTGGCGCCGGGGTCGTAGGCATCGTAGCCGGTCGCCATGACCACGGCGCCGACGTCGAGGTCCAGCTCCTTGTCGCGCTCGCCGTGCACCAGAGCGCCGGGCCCACAGGCACGTACGCACTCCATGCACTCCGAGCACACGGCGCACTGCAGGCAGCGCTTGGCCTCGGCGATCGCCTGCTCCTCGGTGAAGCCCTGCCGCACCTCGACCCAGCTGCGGCGGCGCTCGGCGCCGGGATGCTCGGGCATATGCACGCGCGGCGCGGGCGTCACCTTGGCCAGGGTCTCGTCGTCGGGCCGTGCTTCGTCCAGCGGGTCGGCCCACAGCGAGACGAGCTGCTCGCCGCGCAGGTGGTTGTGGATGCTGGCGGCACCCTTGCGCCCGGCGGCGATGGCCTCGATGGCGGTCAGGGGGCCGGTGGGCGCGACGTCGCCGCCGGCGAAGACGCCGGGGCGCTGGGTGGCCAGCGTCGCCGCATCGATCTTGACCGTGTTGCGGTCGATCTCGAGGCCTTCGACGTCCTTGGCGAAATCGTCGACGATGGCCTGGCCGATGGAGAAGATGACCGTGTCGCAGGGGATCTCGATGTAGGCGTCGGGGATGGGCTCGGGCCGGCGACGACCCTGGTCGTCGGGCTCGCCGAGCCGCATACGCTGCAACTTGATGGCGTTGACCTTGCCGCCGCTCCCGAGGATCTCGACCGGGGCGACGAGGTACTCGACCTTGACCTGCTCGTCGAGACCCTCTTCGATCTCTTCGCGCGAGGCGGGCATCTCGTCGCGCGTGCGCCGGTAGGCGATGGTGACCTCGGGAGCCTTGCCGTTCACCGAGGTGAGCCGCGAAGCGCTGCGCGCCGTGTCGAAGGCGACGTCGCCGCCACCGATGACCACGACGCGGTCGCCGACCGGCATGGGCCGGCCCAGATTGAGCTCGCGCAGGAACTCGACCGCGGTGAGGCAGCCGTCGAGGTCGTCGCCCTTGGCGGGCGCCGGGGCGCTGGCGTGCAGGCCGGGAGCCAGGAACACGGCGTCGTAGCCGTCCGCCAGCAGACCGTCGACGGTGAAGTCGACGCCGGCGCGCTGGTTGAGCCGCAGGTCGACGCCCAGTGCGCAGATCTGGTCGATCTCGCGCTGCAGGACGTCCGGCGGCATGCGGTGGTCGGGGATGCCCACGCGCAGCATGCCACCGGCCACCGGCAGCGCCTCGAAGACGGTGGTGGCGTAGCCGTACTGGGCGAGATCGCGGGCGCAGCTCAGGCCGGCAGGGCCTCCGCCGACGATGGCGACCTTCTCGTCGAAGACGACCGGCAGCTTCTCGGGCAGGTCGGCCGGGGCGCCGTGATCGCAGGCGAACCGTTTGAGGCTGGCGATGGAGATGGCATCGTCGACAGAACCGCGTGTGCAGGCGGTCTCGCAGGGGTGGGCGCAGACGCGGCCGCAGACCGAGGGGAAAGGATTGGGTTCGGCGGCGACGCGGTACGCGTCCTGGAAGCGTCCCTCGGCGATGAGGGCGATGTAGCCCTGGGCGGAGGTCTCGACGGGGCAGTTGCTCTTGCAGGGGGCGTAGCCCTTCTTCTCGACCACGTACGTGCTGGGGATCGCCTGCGGATAGAGCTTGTAGATCGCCTTGCGCTCGCCCAGCGCCTCGTTGTAGGCGTCGGCGACCGTGACCGGGCAGACCGGGGAGCACTCGCCGCAGCTCGTGCAGATGTCGGGGTCGACGAAGCGGGCGTGGTGGTAGACCTTGGCGTTGAAGCGGCCCGGCTCACCCTCGAGTCCGATGAGCTCGGAGTTGGTGACGATCTCGATGTTCAGGTGCCGGCCGGCCTCGACCAGCTTGGGCGCCAGGGTGCACAT
>JBLMXT010000256.1:0-5287 GCA_050257915.1 Deltaproteobacteria bacterium | reverse complement strand
GCCGGCCCCGGCGACGACATGGGCTGGCTGCCGGAGTTCGACGGCGACGCGACCGGCTTTCACGACTTCTTCCGGGACGTCGGCGCCATCGGCATGGGCCGGCGCACGTTCGAGTGGATCGGCGAGCACGCGAGCGTCTGGCCGTACGGCGACATCCCGGCCTACGAACTCTCGGGCACGATGCCGGAGGGCCGGCAGGGGCACGTCACCGTCACTCCCGGCCCGGTCGGCGACCTCGCCGCGACGCTGCGCGACGGCGAGGGTACGGCGTGGGTGGTGGGCGGCGGCGGCCTGTTCGCCGCCTTCGCCGCCGCCGACCTCATCGATTTGTGGATCGTCACGGTGATCCCGGTCGTGCTCGGCGGAGGCGTGCCGCTGCTGCCGACCGGCGGCGATGCCTACAAGCGCCTCGAGCTCGTCGAATCGCGCACGCTCCCCGGTGGGTGCGTGCAGCTTCACTACCGCCCGCGGCGCTGACCTGACTCTCGCCTGCCCTCTTCACCGGCGCAGAGCAGCGGGGGGTAAGATGTCACTAGGAGGTGGACCTCCTGCTGCGACCGGGCTGCGGGCCGTGCGGCCGACGAAGGAGTCGACATGAGTGAGTCTGAACCGCCTTCGGGTGCCCCCGTCAAGACGGGAGCCGAATCTCCGGAGTCCCGGTCTGCCTGGGTCGGCGGTGGCTCGCTGGGGACCCCGAGGCTCTCGGCTTCGGTCATGTCCGGCGCCACTGAAGGCTCACGCAACAGGCGTCGCCCGTGGGCTTGGGCGCTGGCCTGGGTCGGCGGCTTCGTGGCGGTCATCGCCGTCATCATCCTCATCCTGCGCTGATCCGACGCTCGGCGGCCGCGCGTCCGCCTCGTGTCCGCAGCGAGGCCGAACGTCTGAGCTTCCTGCCCCGGTGGTACACTTCTGGGGCAAGCCAGGTGGCCGCGGGCGGACCGCGTCGCGCAGCTCTTCGGAGCCCGCGAGGCACCGCTCGAGGAAAGTCCGGACACCACAGAGCAGGGCGCTGGCTAACGGCCAGCCGGGGAAACCCGAGGGAAAGCGCAACAGAGAGCAGACCGCCAGCGGCCCCTTTCGAGGGGTGCGGGTAAGGGTGAAACGGTGAGGTAAGAGCTCACCAGCGGTCCTGGCGACAGGCCGGCTCGGCAAGCCCCGCCCGGTGCAAGGCCAAATAGGGGAGTGTTTGAGGGTTGCTCGCCCGAGACTCCCGGGTTCCGGCCGCACGAGCCGTCCGGCAACGGACGGCCCAGATGGATGGTCACCCACGACAGGATCCGGCTTACGGCTTGCTACAGAAAGGCCCCTCGGTCCAGCTGGACGAGGGGCCTTTCCAACTATCGGCAGCGAGACGACCTCGCCACCGGCACGCGGACGGCCGCCGGCCGGCCTGCTCAGAACTGCACGTAGACGAACTCGGCGGGTCTGCCCATGGCCAGCAGCGCCGCCCCCAGCAGCAGCCCGAGGACGATGCCCTGACGCCAGGAGGGCTTCACCTCGATCTCCCACGTGTTCGGCGCCAGGTTGACCCAGGCGAGGCCGGCGAAGACGAGCAGCGTGAAGGCGTAGCCGATCTGCACCTTGGCCGAGTAGAGGCTGCCGAGGCCGTTCAGGCCGGCCATGGCCTTGAGCACCTGGCCGGCCTGCTCCAGCGTCGCGGCGCGGAAGAACACCCACGCGACGACCACCGCCACGAAGGTCAGCCCGCGGTTCAGCCACTCGTTCGCCGGTGTGAGGCCCTGCTTGCGCGCCACCACGTGCACGGCCTGGTAGACGCCGTGCAGCAGGCCCCAGACGATGAACGTCCATCCGGCGCCGTGCCAGAGGCCGACGAGGATGAACACGACGAGGAGGTTGCGGACCGTGACGGCGGTGCCGCGGCGCGAGCCGCCCAGCGGGATGAAGAGGTAGTCGCGCATCCAGAACGACAGGGTCATGTGCCAGCGGCGCCAGAACTGGCTCGGGTTGGCGGCCTTGTACGGCGAGTCGAAGTTCTGCGGGAAACGGAAGCCGAGGAGGAAGGCGATGCCGACGGCCATGTCCGAGTAGCCGCTGAAGTCGAAGTAGAGCTGGAGGGTGTAGCCCAGGGCCGCCGCCCATCCGCTGAAGAAGTGGAGGTGGGCGGCGTTGCCGAAGAGCTCGTCCACGTGCGGCAGCAGGACGTCGGCCACGAGCAGCTTCTTGGCCATGCCGCAGGCCAGGAAGAAGAGGCCGAGCGCCGCCAGCCGCGTCGTCAGGCGGCGCGGCAGGCCGCCGAAGTCGCCCTCCACATCGCGCCAGCGCAGGATCGGCCCCGCGATCGCGCGCGGGAAGAGGGCGATGAACGCGGCGTAGCGGACGAAGCTGCGCGTCGCGGTCACGTCTCCGCGGTAGACGTCGATCACGTAGCTCATCGCGCTGAACGTGTAGAACGAGATGCCGAGCGGCAGGAGCACGCGCAGCGCCGGCAGGTCGGCGTCGACACCCACCCAGGAGCCGAGGCCCTCCAGGCTGTCGAGGAAGAACCCGCGGTACTTGAAGTAGCCGAGGATCGCGAGGTTGGCGACGAGAGTGACGACGAGGATCCAGCGGCGGCGGCGCAGCGTCCCGCCGCGTGCCAGCAGGAGCCCGGCCACCCAGTCGATGGTCGTGGCGCCGACCATGATGGGCACGAAGCGCCAGTCGAACCAGCCGACGAAGACCCAGGAGGCGAGCACGAGGAACGCGAGCCGCCAGACTGCGCGCGGCAGCAGCCAGTACACCAGCAGCGTGACCGGCAGGAACGCGAACAGGAACGTGTAGCTCGTCAGCTGGATGAGGACCCCCTTCGGCGGCAGCATCCTATCAGCGTGTATGCTGCCGGCATGCGACCGACCGCCGCACAGATGGCCGCCGCGCTCGGGCTCGAGCCGCACGCCGAGGGCGGGTTCTACCTCGAGACGTACCGCGCGGCGCAGACGCTGCGCACGCCGCGCGGCGAGCGCCCGGCCGCCACCGCCATCCTCTTCCTCGTCACCGCGGAGTCCGCGAGCCGTCTCCATCGCCTCACCAGCGACGAGCTCTGGGTGTACCAGGGCGGACTGCCGCTCGAGCTGGTGACGATCGCGCCGGGTGGGGAGCTGCAGCGGCGCGTGCTCGGCGACCTCGAGGGCGAGGCCCTGCTCCCGCAGGCGCTGGTGCCGGCCGGCAGCTGGCAGGGCGCCCGCCTCGCGGGCGGCCCGCACCTGCCGGCCGAGCTCGCCTGGGCGCTCGTCAGCTGCGTCGTCACGCCCGGGTTCGACTTCGCCGACTTCGAGCTCGGCGACCGCGAGGCGCTCGTCGCCGAGCACCCCGAGCACGCGGCGCTCATCCTCGCGCTGACGTGATGTCGCGCGGCCGGCGCGCAGTCGGCCCAGCCGGACGTGCGCCCCGGTCCGGCCGACCCGTCCGGACCGCGTGATACGCTCGCCGCGACCATGACCGGCGGGGCCGACGCACACCAGGGGCTGCTCGTCAGCGGCCGTTTCCCGGAGCTCGAGGACGCGCTCTGCGAGCGCGTCGCGGAGCTCAAGCGCGGCGATTCCCTGGCGCCGGTGACGATCGTCGTCGGCTCGGCGGCCGTGCGTACGCGCGTCGGCGACTTGGTGGTCCGGCGGCTCGGCGCCGTCGCCAACCTCACCGTCGCCACACTCGGGCGCCTGGCTGCGGACCTCGTCGCGGCGGACCGCGGCGCTCCTCCCGTGGCGCTCACGGGCTTCACGCGCGAGCGGCTCGTGCGCCGCGTGGTCAGTCGACTGGCCGGCGATCTTGACTACTTCGGGCCGATCCTCGACCGGCCGCACTTCGCGCAGGCCCTGGCGGCGACGCTCACGGACCTGCGCGAGGCCTGTGTGCCGTCGGACTCCGCATGGGGCTCGGCGGCTGGGGGCGCCGCTCAAGCCCCCGTGGCCGGCCTTTCCCGGATGCACGACCTCGACCGCCTCTATCGGGCCTTCTGCGCCGAGTTGCAGTCGCTCGGCTTGCAGGACGGCGCCGGCGTGCACCAGGCGGCGGCCGGCGCTGTGGCCGGAGGGACGGCTCTGGGCGCAGTCGTCCTGTACGGCGTCTACGACCTCAATCAGGCACAGGAGGGGTTCGTCAGGGCTCTCATCGAGCGCGGGGCGGACGTCTTCGTCCCCGTCCCGGCCGACGGTCCGCGGGCCGGGCTGGCCGCACTCGAGGTCGCCGCGGGGTTCGGGCTCACGGAGCAGCGGCTCGCAGCGGCGCCCGCGACCGTCGATCGGGAGCGGCTCCGGGCCGTGTGGCGGGAGACGTCTGCGGCGGAGCCGCCGGCGTTCGCGGGCGACGGGTCCCTGGCGGTGGTCTCCGTCTCCGACGAGCGCGCCGAGCTGCGCGAGGCGGTGCGTGCTGTACTCGGAGCGGTCGAGGGCGGCGCCGCCGCCCGGGACTGCGCGCTGGTGGTCCCTCACGCCGACGCGGTCGAGCTCGCGGCGGCCGCTCTGCAGCAGGCCGGGCTTCCCGTCGCGTGTCGCGTGCCGGACCGGTCGGCAGGCACGCGCATCCTCACGCGCCTCCTGGACTGCGTCGCGCCGCCTGCCGGAGAGCCCTTCGCGCGGCGCGCGCTCATCGACCTGGTCACCGCCGGGCCGCTTCGCGCCGGCGGTGAGGCGGGCGAGACGGCGATCTGGCTGGACGAGGCCCGGCAGGCCGGCGTGGTGGCCGGGGCCGAGCAGTGGACGACGCGCCTGGCGCGTCGCCGCCGCGGCTTGGAGCGGCGGCTCGCGGACCTCGAGGCCAGGGGCGCCGTGGCGGTCGACGACGACGATGAGGTGAGCGGCAAGGTGGAGGCGGTGCGGCAGCGCCTCTCCGCCCTGCGTGGCCTCGAGGCTGCTGCGGGCGCCCTCGTCGGAGCGTGTGGCCGCCCGCCCCAGCACGCTTCCTGGGGCGCATGGGCAGCGTTCTTCTCGGGCGCGGTCGCAGCCGTCTTCGCGCCGGCGGCGACGGTCGAGGCGAGCGACGCGGCCTCCCGTCTCCAGGCCCTGACCCTCCTGGACGAGTCGGTCGACCTCAGCGAGGCGGTGGCCGTGCTGCGCGACATGCTGGGTGGTGCGCGCGTCCCGCGCGGCCGCGTAGGGCGCGACGGCGTCGCCGTGCTCACGCCGCTCGAGCTGCGCGGCCTCTACTTCCACACCGTGGTCATCACCGAGCTCGCCGAAGGTGGCTTCCCGGCGCGGGGCCGGCCGGATCCTCTGTTGGGCGACGCCGAGCGCCGCCGCATCGGCGCCGCGCTCGGCGTCCGGGTGCCGCTGGCGGAGCAGCGCGACGCCGA
>JBLMXT010000255.1:0-4235 GCA_050257915.1 Deltaproteobacteria bacterium | reverse complement strand
CCGTCGCGGCGGCCAGCCGCGCGAACCCGGTCTTGCCCGCCGTGGTCTCCGAGTCGGCGGTCACCTCGATGCCGCCGAGCGCCCGAGGTGACGCCAGCTTGTCCGCGAAGGCGGGCAGCTCGAACAGCGTGACGTCCAGCCCCTTCAACGCGCTGTCCGCGGCGATCGCGTGACCGGCCGCCCCGGCGCCACACACCGTCAGGCGAAGTGATGAAGTCATGTGCAGTGCTCCCGTGACCGTCGTTCGGACCGGGTCGGCGGCCCGGAATCCGCACGAGGGACTATCTACGCGACCGCACTGGGCGGGCAAGAGCTCGTCGCCGCTGTCCCGAATCCAGGAGCGTTTCCGGCGCGGTCCCGGACGCCGGGCCGTCGGCCGGCCCCCGCCGCTCAGCTGTAGCGGATACGCGGGTTGAGGACCGCGTAGAGGATGTCGGCGACCAGGTTCGCGACCACGTAGATGAGCACGATGAGGAGCGCCGTCGACTGGATGAGGACGAGGTCCCGGCGCTGGATGGCGAAGAGCAGGAGACGGCCGATACCGGGGTACCCGTACACGGACTCGGTGACGATCAGGCCGCCGATGAGCCAGCCGATGCCGATCGCCACCACCGTCACCGTCGGCAGCAGCGAGTTACGCAGGACGTGCGTGAACAGGACCCTGCGCGGCGACAGGCCCTTGAGGTTGGCCGTGCGCACGTAGTCCATCTGCAGCACGTCGACCGTGCTCGACCGTGTCATGCGCACAACGTAGGCCAAGCTCGTCAGCGCGACGGTGATCGCCGGCAGGATGAGGTACGGCAGCGCCTCGATGAAGCTCGTATCCGGCGGGATGGCCGACTGCGCCGGGAACCAGTTGAGCTGGATGGCGAAGATCGCGATGAGGATGAGGCCGCTGACGAACTCGGGCAGACCGATGAACGCCAATGAGCCGACGGAGATCGTCTGGTCGACCCAGGTGTTCTTGCGCAAGGCCGCGATCAAGCCCAGGAGGATCCCAAGCGGCACGTACATGACGAAGGCGACGACGGCGAGCATGAGCGAGTTACCGAGACGCTCGAAGACGATGGGCCGCACGAGCGTGTTCATGCTCGGCGAGTCGCCCCAGTCGCCCTGCACGTAGTTGCCCAGCCACGAGCCGTACTGGACGACGGCGGGCCTGTCGAGGCCGAGTTCCGCACGCAGTTGGCTCTTGGCCTCCTCGGTGGCGAAGCGCCCGAGGATCTGGCTGGCCACGTCACCCGGCAGTACCGTCGTCGCCCAGAAGATGATGATCGAGGCGAGAACGACGGTCATGACCATGAACCCGAGGCGCCTGAGGATGAACCTGGCCATCAGGCGCTCTCCTCGGTGTCGAGGACGAGCGTCTCGGCCTGAAGCCGCGCCAGCTCATCCAGCGGGATATGACAGTAGATGCGGTGGTCGCCCTCACCCTCGCGCCACGGCGGCTCCTGCTCGCGGCAGATGTCGCCGAGGACGCGCGGGCAGCGCGGGTGGAAGCGGCAGCCGGGCGGGACGTTCATCGCGCTCGGCACGGAGCCGGCCAGGCGGATCGGCTTCTGCTTGACGTCCGGGTCGGCGAGCGGCACCGCCGAGAGCAGCGCCTCCGTATACGGGTGGAACGGCGGCGTGAGCACGGTGGTGGCGTCGCCGACCTCCATCACGTGCCCGAGGTAGACGACGGCGATCACGTCGGAGAGGTGCTGTACGGCCGAGAGGTCGTGCGAGATGAACAGGTATGAGGTCTGCTTCTCGACCTGCAGCTTCATCAGCAGGTTCATGAGCGAGCCCTGCACCGAGACGTCCAGCGACGAGATGGGCTCGTCGCAGAGGATGATGCCGGGCTCGGCGGCGAACGCGCGCGCGATCGCCACACGCTGCTTCTCGCCGCCGGAGAGCTCGTGGGGCAGGCGGTCGAAGTAACTGGCGGGCAGGCTCACCGACGCGAGCAGATCCAGCGCCCTCGCCCTGGCCTGCTGACGATTCAGGCCGCCGAGCAGCGCCAGCGGCCGCATGATGGCGTCGCCGACACTGCGCGTGGGGTTCAGCGAGGCATCCGGATTCTGGAACACCATCTGGATCTCTCTGAGCGTCGAGCGCGGCCGCTTCGCCGTCGTCGCCGGAAGCGACGCGCCCCGCAGCGTGATGGTGCCGCCGGTGCGCGGGGTGAGACCGATGATGGCGCGCGCGACCGTCGTCTTGCCGCTGCCGCTCTCACCGACGACGCCGAGCGTCTGGCCGACGCACACCTCGAGGTCGACGCCGTCGACGGCCCGGACCACGCCCTTGGGGGCCTTGAAGTAGACCTCCGCGTCGTCCGCTCGGACGAGGACTTGCGGCGTGAGGCACTCCGTCTGAGTCGCGCGCACGGCCTCCGTCTGCTCGCGCAGGTAGTCGGCGGGGGGCGGCACGACGGCCCATCGCCGGCAGGCGGAGGAGTGCCCGTCCGCGACCGTCGCCAGGGGCGGTCGCGCCGCGGTACAGGCATCCTCGACGAAGCTGCAGCGCGGCGCGAAGATGCAGCCCGGCGGCAGCTGATCGACGCGGGGTATCGAGCCCGGGATGGTCACCAGCGAGCGCTTCTGCGGCGTGGGGTCGAAGTGCGGCACGCACCCGAGAAGGTCCAGCGTGTACGGATGCAGCGGGCGCTTGAAGAGCTCGTTCAGCTCAGCCTGCTCCATGAACTCGCCTGCGTACATCACGCCCACGCGGTCGCAGATCTTGGTGATCACCCCGAGGTCGTGGGTGATGTAGAGGATCGCCGAGTCGAACTCGCGCTTGAGCTCCGCGACGAGATCGAGGACGACGGCCTGGGTGGTCACGTCGAGGGCTGTCGTCGGCTCGTCCATGATCAACAACGACGGGTTGGTCATGAGCGCCATGGCGATGACGCAGCGCTGCAGCATGCCGCCGGAGAGCTGGTGCGGGTAGCGCTTCATGACCGCCTCGGGATCGGGCATGGCCACCTTGGTGAGCATCTCGCGCACGCGGTCGCGGGCGGCGGCCGCATCCATGCCGAGGTGCTGGCGCGCCACTTCGGCGAGCTGCCTGCCGATGACGATCGATGGGTTGAGCGCGCTCAGCGGGCTCTGATAGACGACGCCGATCTTCGCGCCCCACAGCGCCCTGAGCTGCCGGTCGGGCAGGTCGAGCAGCTCGACGCCGTTGAGACGCACGCTGCCGTCTGTGACGCGGCCGTTCTGGGCGAGGTAGCGGATGGCGCCCATGGCGAGCGTGGACTTGCCGGAGCCGGATTCGCCTACGAGCCCGAAACTCTGGTGCTGGTGGACGGCGAGCGAGACGTCGCGCACCGCGTGCAGGACGCCGAGCTCGGTCGTGTAGTCGACGCAGAGGCCCTCGACCTCGAAGACGGGGCGGGGAGTGGTCGCAGCCATCAGTTCCTCCCGCCGCCGGGAAGCATGACCTGTCGCAGCCCGTCCGACATGAGGTTGGTCGAGATCACGAGGAGGGCGATGGTGCAGGCCGGGAAGAGCAGGACCCACGGGGCGATGGCGAAGAAGGCGCGCGCCTGGTTGATCTGCAGCCCCCAGTCGGGCGAGGGCGGCTGCACGCCGAGCCCGAGGAAGCCCAGTGAGGCGACCAGGAAGATCGAGTAGCTGAAACGCATGGAGGCCTCGACGAGGAGCGGCGGCAGCGAATTGGGCAGGATCTCGCGGAACAGCACGTAGCTGCGGGTCTCGCCGCGCACGCGGGCCGCCTCGACGAACTCCTTGTTCTTGAGGTCGAGCACCATGCTCCGCACCACGCGCGCCACCATGGGGATGTAGAGGATGGCAACGACGAGCACGATGTTGAGGTTCGAATGCCCGACGGTGCTCAGCAGGACCATCGCCAGCAGCAGCGAGGGGAACGAGAGCAGCACGTCGAGTAAGCGCATCACCACTTCGTCGGTGCTCCCCCCGATGTAGCCGGAGAACAGGCCGATGGCGGTGCCGATGGCCACGGCCACGGCCGTGCCGAACCCGCCGAGCAGGAAGATGTTGCGCGTGCCGACGATGATGCGACTGAGGATGTCGCGGCCGAACTGGTCGGCGCCGAACGGATGGCTCAGCGTCGGCGTCGAGAGGCGGAGGTCGGCGTCCTGTTTCTCGTAGTCGTAGGGCGCGATCCAGGGGCCGAAGACGGCGAGGAAGAGGAAGAAGCAGAAGATGACGGTGCCGACGAGCGCCGCCGGCCGCTTGAGCAGGCGGCGCCAGTAGAGCTTCCATGTCTTG
>JBLMXT010000254.1:0-8471 GCA_050257915.1 Deltaproteobacteria bacterium | reverse complement strand
GTGCCCATCGCGTCCATGCGGTCGAACGAGGTGTTCTCGCCGGCCTCCCTGGACTCTTTCAGCATCGTGTGTACGGACTCGTGGTAGCTGTCTGCCATGGATCCCTCCTGGGGGATGGTTGGAGCGTCGCGCCCGGGGGCGCGGTCAGGGCGTCGGTGGCGTGAGGATCAGCCGTGGATGAGCTGCGGCAGGCACTTGACGCAGACCCAGGTGCTCTCGCCCCTGGTGCGGGCGGGGAACAGGATGGCCTGGTCCTCGCTGCGTCCGCAGTTCATGCAGGTCTGCGTGATGGTGACGTGGGCGGCCAGCTTCTCGGCGACCTTCTGGGCCGCGGCGTCCTCGTCGAACTCGGGGGCTTCGCGCTTCTCCACGGTGAGGGCTCCTTCGGGGCAGACGGCGAGGCAGAAGCCGGCGCCGTCGCACAGCTCCTCCTTCATGACCTTGGCCTTGCCGTCGATGATCTCGATCGCGCCTTCGGCGCACGGGGTGACGCAGAGGCCACACCCGGTGCAGAGGTCTTCGTCGATCTTCACGATGCTGCGGACTGCCATGCACTGCTCGCTTTCGCGTGGTTTTCACGTTGGTGACGGTGAATACACTAGCAGTGGTGAACGGCGGGCCTCATTGACGTGCGTCAAGGATGGTCCGTCGCGGGTCCGGCGGGGACGGCGGCGCCGCCTGCAAGGCGTCTCGCCACGCGGCCTCAGCCCGGGGTGACGACCTTGAAGAAGAGGCGCCGGCCCATGCCCTGTCCGAAGGCGAGCGCTCCCCAGAGCGCGGCGACTGCGTCCACGAGCGGCGCCTTGTCGAGGTCGCCGACGTACACGGGACGCAGCCCGACGTCGGCGATGAGGCGTTCCACGTCCTCGCGGCGCGATCCGGGGCCGGCGAACAGGAGGTCCGCCTGCACGCCGTCGAGCGCCGGGTCGGCGAAGTTCTCCCAGCCCAGGGAATTGAAGGCCCGATACACGGCGGCAGCCGGGGCGGCCGCCGCGATCGGCGCGAGGCTGTTCATCACTGCCTGGTCGCCGAGCGATGCCCCGATGCGGTTCGCCGCGTCGATGACCACCTTGCCGTCCAGGGCGGGACCGTGCTTCGTCAGCAGGTCGTCCATCGCCGTGCCGGGGACGGCGAGGATCACCACGCCGGCCCCTTCGACGGCCTCCGCAATGCCGATCACGGGCACGCCCCCCAGCCGTTCGCGGGCGCCGGCCGCGCCGGCGCCTCCGGGATCGCGCGTGCCCACGACGACGTCCCGTCCTGCGGACGCCAGGTTCTGCGTGAGTGCGACGCCGACGTTGCCGGCGCCGATGACTGCGATGCGCATGGTGCCTCCTCTCTTCGGCGGCCGTGTTTGACGACCGCTCTTCGATGGTATCGTTTGTGCCAGAAAGGTTTGAGTCCAAAACATCCGGAGGACGGGATGGGCGATCAGGTGGACGCGATCATCGCCGCGTGGGGGCGGGAGCGGCCGGACCTCGACGTCGCTCCGGTCGGCGTGGTCTCGCGCGTCGCTCGCGTGGCCGCGCGCTTCTCGCAAGCGCTGGAGGCCAACTTCGCCGGGCACGGTCTGACGAAGGCGGACTTCGAGGCGCTGGCCGCGCTGCGTCGCAGCGGTGCTCCGTACCGGCTGTCGCAGACGCGCCTCATGCGTGAGCTCTCGCTCACGCCCGGGACCGTGAGCGTTCGCATCGCGCGGCTGGTGGAGCGCGGATTCGTCGAGCGACTCGCAGCCGATGACCGGCGCGGCGTGATCGTGGGGCTCCTGCCGGCCGGCGAGCGCGCGTTCGAGGACGTGGTGCACGACCACCTCGCCACGGAACGCCGGCTGCTGGCGGCGCTGGACCCCGGCGAGCAGGAACTGCTCGCCGGGCTGCTGCGCCGCCTTCTCACGTCCGGCACCACTGAGGCGTCCGCATGAGCACCGTGCGGCCGCCCGCCCCACCGCTGCGCCACTTTCGTCCCGTGGTCCTCCGCGCAGCCGACGAAGAGCGGCACCCGACCTGGCTCGAGCTGTTCTTCGACCTCTGCTTCGTGGCGGCGGTGGCGGCGCTCGCGAGCGGCCTGCACCACCATCCGGACGCTCGGGGCGTGCTGACGTTCGCAGGCCTCTTCGTCCCCGTCTGGTGGGCGTGGATGGGCTACACGTGGTACGCCTCCGCGTTCGACAACGACGACGTCGTCTTCCGGGTCTCGTGGTTCGCGGCGATGCTGCTGGTGGTCGCCCTCGCTTCGCAGTCCGGCCCGGCGGCGGACGGCGCCGGCGCCGGCTTCGCGCTCGCCTACGGCCTGCTCCAGTTGCTGCTGGCCGCGCTCTTCCTGCGCGCGCGGCGCCGCGAGACGAGCGCGCGCGCGTTCGCCACCCGGTACGCCACCGGGGATCTGCTGGGAGCGGGTGTGTGGCTCGCCTCCGCGCTGGTGGAGCCGCCGCTTCAGTACCTGCTGTGGGCGGCGGGCATGGCGATCCTCATGGCCACGCCGCCGCTGGCCGTGCTGGCCTATCGCGGCAAGGCCTTCAACGCCGCGCACGTCGCCGAGCGCTACGGGTTGTTCACGATCATCGTCCTCGGCGAATCGGTGGTCGCGGTGGCCGCGGCTCTCGGCGGCGACACACTCACCTGGCCTCAGGTGGCCACCGCCGCGCTCGGGTTCGGGGTGGCCGCGTGTCTCTGGTGGCTGTACTTCGGCTCGGTCCGCTGGTCGTCGCTGACACGCGACAGCCTGGTCCGCTCCTTCACCTGGGGCTACGGGCACCTGCTCGTCTTCGCCGGCGTGGCGGCCGCGGCCGTGGGCGTGCACCTGGCGGCGGACGCCGCCGGCGACGCCGCCGAACCGGCTGCCGCCGGCCGCTGGATCCTCGCCGGCGGTGTGCTGGCGTTTCTCTCCGCCCTTCTGGCCGTCCACTACGTCACGGTCCTGCGCTGGGACCGGCTGGCCACGGGCCGCGCGGCTGCCGCTGCGCTCCTTGCCGCCTTGGCCGCGTTCGGCGGCGGCCTCGGTCCGCTCGCCTTCAGCGGCGCGGTGTTCGGGGTGCTCGCGGCGCTGACCGTCGTCGAGACGCTGGCGCTCGGCCCCTCTCCGGCGGCCGAAGCGTCCCCTCAGATCGGCGGGTAGACGGGCCGCGCCTCGAGGCGGCCGTGGACGGCTGCGGGCGGGGACACGCGCCGTGCCGCGCCGCGCCGCGGCTACATCTCGCGGCGCAGCAGCCGCGCCGAGCTCTCCATGATCCGCTGGGGGAGCGGCCGGTGTTCCCACCGTCCCCGCACGATCTCCTCGCTCCGCTCGAGGTCCTCGTCGAAGTGACGATCCAGGGTAGCGACCAGGTCCGGGTCCAGGGCGACGAGGTTGATCTCGTCGTCGAGCCGGGTGGAGCGCGCGTTGAGGTTCGCCGAACCTATGGTGGCCACCACGCCGTCGACGGTCATGATCTTGGCATGCAGCATCGCCGGCTGGAACTGCCAGATGCGGACGCCGGCGTCCAGCAGCAGCTCGTATGACGACTGCCCTGCGAGCTGCACGAAGCGTTTGTCGATGTGAGGGCCCGGCAGCAGGACCTCCACACGGACGCCGCGCTCAGCGGCGCCCGTCAGCTGGTCGTTCAGCCGGGCGTCCGGCACGAAGTAGGCCGTCGTGAAGCGGACCCGCTCCCGGGCCAGCTGCAGAAGGGCGCGGACCAGCGTCGAGATGTCGCTCCATCCGCTCGTCGAGGCGCCGCGCACCGCCTGGATGATGGTGGACCCGGGCTGGGGCTGGTCGGGGAACCGGTCGATGCTCTCCTCCACGAGGACGTCGTCGGTCTCGGCCCAGTTGTCGAGGAACGCCGCCCGCAGTCCGTCGACGGCCGGCCCCCGGATGCGGAAGTGGGTGTCGCGCCACTCGCGCTCGTTGCGCGCGTCGCCCTCCCACTCCTCGGCGATGCCGACGCCCCCGGTGAAAGCGACCTCCTCGTCCACGACGAGGACCTTGCGGTGCGTCCGGTGGTTCGCCTTGTGCGCCTGCAGGCGCGTGAGCGGACGGAACCAGTGGACGTGCACCCCGGCCCCGTCCATCTGCTCCAGCAGAGACTTCTCGATGGACTGCGCCCCCCAGGCGTCGAGGAGCACGCGCACGCGGACGCCGTGCCGCGCGCTGTCGGACAACGCCGCAGCGAACCGGGCGCCGATGTCGCTCTGCCAGTAGACGAAGGTGAGGAAGTCGACGGTCCGGCGCGCTCCTTCGATCGCCTCCAGCATCGCGGGGAAGATCGCGTCCCCGTTGCGCAGGACATCGACCGCGTTGCCCTCGGTAGCGGGGATGCCCATGATGCCCTCGAGTGCACGCCGGAGCGCGGTCAGGCGCTCGGTCGCATCCGGGGTCCTCGACGTCGCCGGCGTCTCCATCACGGGAGTCACTCTAGGGGCGGAGGGCCCTGCGATGCAACGGCGCGCAGCCCCGGCTCCGACTCGACGACCTTGGCGACGCTGCGCGGCGCGCCCGCGCCGGCGCGTACCGCCTCGAGCTGGGCGGCGAGGGCGGCGCCGACGAGCAGGGCGATGGAGCTTCCGAACGCCCAGAAGGCCAGCGCGATGATGCCGGCGAGGGGACCGTAGGTCGAGCCGAACGTCGGGCTGAGCTGGAAGAAGAGATTGAGGGCGGCCGTCACCACCACGAGCAGAGCGACGGCCACGAGCGCGCCGAACGACATCCACGGCCAGGCGGGCTGACGCCGGCGCGGCGACCAGCGGAAGATCAGGGCGATTGCGGCGATCAGCAGGAGGATGCCGAGAGGCCACCTCGCGATGCTCCAGTACACGGCCGCCCCTCCCGCGCCCAGGGAGGAGAAGAACCCGGCGCCCAGTCCCAGCACGCCGAGGGCCAGGACGGACAGCACGCCCGCGCTCAGGGCGAGGAGGAAGGCGCGGCCGTACTTGTGCAGCGTGTCCCTGTCCGACTCGATGCCGTAGATGCGGTTCAGCGCCCGCTCGATCTGACCCATGAGGCTAGCGCCGGTGACGAGGGCGCCGATCGTGCCGAACGCGATCGCCAGCCAGTACCCGGACGAAGCGGCCTGGTTCGCCTGGCCGGCGGCGTTCTCGAGAACTCTCTCCGCCGGCCCCGGCATGATGGATTCCAGGGCATTGGCGATCGCCTTTGCGAAGGTCGCGCTGCCCAGGGCGCGCGAGATGCCGATCGCCCCGATGACGCCCTCCACGAACAGGAGGATGCCGAGGAAGGACAGCGATCTTGCGTGACTGAAGCCATCGGAGTACCGCATCCGCGTGTAGCCGTCCAGGATGAGCCGCCTCCGTCCCACGTGGGCGAGGGTCTGCCTGGCATCGTCACCGGTCAGGTGCCAGGTCTCGGGGACCAGGGCCGCCGTGCTCATGCTCCCTCCTCGGCGGCCGGCACGCAGACGTCGATGGCGGCGGGCTCCACGCGAAAGCGCAGGAGGTCGGTCTCGGACCGCGCGTCGCCGTCGAGCTCGTAGGGCAGCGCCGCGTCCAGCGAGACCTCGATCGTCTCCGCCGACGTGGTCTGGACGAACGGCGAGGCTTCCGGCTGGCCGATCACCGTCCGTCCGAGCATGCGTGCCCAGTCCCCCACGCTGTCCGCCGTCACGACCCCGACGTCCAGCCTCCCGTCGTCGGGGCTGGCGTCCGGGAAGGGAGAGACGCCCCCGAACACGCCGCCCATGTTGCCCACGAGCACGCAGGTGCTGGGTCCTTCGAACCAGGGGGCTCCGTCGACCGTGACGCGCGTCTGCACCGCATCGCGCTGCAGGCCGAGGGCCCCCGCGACGATGTAGCCGAGGCGTCCGAGCCGGTCCTTGAGGCCGGCTTCGGCGGTGCGGATCATCTCTGCGTCGAACCCCACGCCGGCCATCACCCCGAACCGCTCTCCGTTCACCGTCCCCAGGTCGAGCGTCCGGCGGCCGCCGCCGAGCCCGATGCTCACGGCTGCCTCGAGATCGGTGGGCACGCCGAGGTTGCCGGCGAAGAGGTTCGCCGTGCCGGCGGGCATGATCGCCAGCGCCGGCGACGCGGACCCAAGGGCGTCGATGCACTGCTGCACGGTGCCGTCACCGCCCCAGACGAACAGCGTCTCGACGCCCGCATCGACCAACTCGCCCACGGCGACGGGGACGTCCTGCGGCTTGACGACCTCGCGCCACGCCGGCGCCGCCACGCCGTTGGCCGCAAGCGTGCGGCGCAACTCGTCGAGGCCGCCGCCGAGCTCCTTCTTGGAGTGGGCGAGCACGCCGATGACGGTCATGAGACGACCTCCTCTGGAGGGTTGTCGGGTGGAGGCTCGGTCGCGGGACGTTCGCGCTCGGCGGCCCGGCGCTCACGCGCGGCCGTGGCCGCCACCGTGCAGCGCACGGCGAACAGGGCGACGAGCAGGGCCGCGCACGCCAGCAGCGCGCCCGCGATCACGTCGCTCGGGAAGTGCATGCCGCGGTACAGCCGTGAGCCGGCGACGAGCAGGGGCAGCGCGACGGCGGCCACCCAGACGAGAGCACGCACTCGAGCGCCGCGGACGAGCGAGGTGACCACGACCGCGAGCCCGAGGTACAGCGTCCAGGAGGCGGCCGTGTGCCCCGAAGGGAAGCTGGAGGTCGGCGGGGCCGCGTCCAGTTGCGCCACGTCGGGACGATTCCTGTCGACGATCGTCACCGTGAGGAGGAACAGGCTGAACTCCAGCGTGAGCGCGGAGAGCAGAAAGCCGAACTGCCGCCAGTGACCGCGCAGGACGAGCACGATGCCCGTCACCACCGAGGCCGTCAGGATGACGCCCGTCGACCCGACGTCCGAGGCCCACCGCGACAGGGTGTCCACCGTGGCAGTGCGCTCGCCGACGAACCAGCGGATCGCCTCTGCGTCCACAGCGTCCAGCCCGGCGCCGAGCAGCACGCGCGTCAGCAGGAGGCCCAAGCCGATGATCGCGGCCCCCAGCAGGACGAACGCCGCGATCCAGATGACGAGCGCGGCGGCCAGCGGCCGCCGTGCCCCCAAGTACGGACCTACGGCTCCGGCAAGACCGCCGGGCCTGGGGAGAAAGAGGGCGGCGGGATCGCGAGGGCGCGAAACGACAGGAGCTTCCCGCTTGCGTGCCGCCGCCTCTCCATCCATGCCGCCCACCTCCTCGACTGGCCTCGGGTTTGCCCGCAGACGGGCCGGGTAAACGGCCCGTCGTTGACGCCAAGGACATCCCACATCCCCGGGTCGGAGGCCGGATCAGCCTCATGGTCGAGCTCCTCATCGCAGCCACGGTGAGCATCGCCGCCGGCGTGGTCTGGGGGCTCGCCGTGCGGGCGTTTCCGGGAGCCGATCCGGCCCGCTCGGCGTCGCGGGGGCTCAGCGGACAGATCGCCGGGCACCCCGGGTCGCGGGGCTTCCTGCGCGCCCGGCTCGACCCGGAGAAGACGACCGGGCTGGCCCTCACGCTGGCCCTCGCCGGCCTGGGCGTCGTCTTCGTCGCCTTCGGGGTCGCGATCGCGATGATCCGCTCGGACTCCGGCGTGGTCGTCGTGGACGATGCCGTGACGCGCTGGGCTGCCGCTCGAGCGACGCCGTTCTCCGAGGCCGTCTTCGGCGTCGTCACCGTGGCGGGCAGCACGGTCGGCGTGATCGTCGTAGCCCTGGTGGCCGCCGTCTATGCGCTGCGGCGGTGGCGGCGGTGGAACGTGGCGCTCTTCCTTCTCGTCGTCGTGGCCGGCCAGCTGCTGCTCTCCAACCTGGTGAAGATCGGCGTGGAGCGCGTCCGTCCCGATGCCCCTCCGTTCAGCGCGTTCACGGGCCCGTCGTTCCCCAGCGGCCACGCCACGGCGGCGGCCGCGGTCTGGGCCGCCGTGGCGCTCGTGCTCGGCAGCGGAGCGCCGTCACGCGGGCGCGCAGTCCTGGCGGGCGGTGCGGCCGGCATCGCGGTCATGGTCGCGTGTTCACGCGTGTTCCTCGGGGCGCACTGGACCTCCGACGTGATCGGCGGCCTGCTGCTGGGATGGATCTGGTTCGGCCTGGTCGCGGTGGCGTTCGGCGGCCGCGTGCTGCGCCTGGGTGCGCCGGCTACGGAGGCGTCCGCCGCCGAGCGGCCGGACTCCGCCTGACGTGCGCGGTCGGGCAACGCCTGCCCGGTTATCCACCGGGCTGCGGGCGGTATGCGAAACGTGTCCGGCCCGTCCCCGCCGCGGCGGAAGGAGAGCGTGATGGCATCGTGCAGCGAGATGAAGGTAGGCGAGACCTACGTCTGTGAGGAGTGCGATCTGGAGATCCAGGTCGTCCGGTCCTGCGCGGACAGCGAGGAAGGGGCGTGCGCGTGCGCCGAGTCCCTCCGTTGTTGCGGGGGTCCCCTGGTCCTCAAGTCCTGAGAGGTCGGTGTCTGTAGCCGCCCCGTATGCCCGTCTGCGCGTGTGGCCGGGCGCCTGTGCCGTACACGCGGACAACAGAGGCCGACGCCGGGCCGCGCAACGAGCTTCTCTACTGGCCGGAACAGGA
>JBLMXT010000253.1:0-4557 GCA_050257915.1 Deltaproteobacteria bacterium | reverse complement strand
CCGGCCGGGCGCCAGAGTCGAGGCCGGGGAGCCCGTGGCCGTCTGACGTCCGGGAGCGGGGGCAGCGCCGGTCGCCGTCGGGGGGCGGCGACCGGCGCACGGGCGGGCGCGACGCGACAGCGGCGCGCCCGCCCTTTCGCGTACCATGGGGCGCAGCGTCCCACGACCGCCGACGGAGGACCCCGCATGTACGACTGGCGCGCAGACTGGCAGACCCGTTTCGGACGCACCGAGCCCAAGGTCGTGTGCGTCGGCCTCAACTACACCGACCACGCCGCCGAGCAGGGCGCCAGGCTGCCGGCGAACCCCATGCTCTTCGCCAAGTTCGCCAACGCCCTCTGCGGCGACGGCGACGACATCCTGCTGCCTGCCGGCATCGGCCACGTGGACGCGGAGGCCGAGCTCTGCGTGGTCATCGGCCGCGAGGCGCACGACGTGCCCGCCGACGACGCCCTGGACGTCGTCCACGGCTACCTCTGCGGCAACGACGTGAGCGCGCGCGACCTGCAGTTCGGCGACAAGCAGTGGTTCCGGGGCAAGAGCCAGGACACCTTCTGCCCTATCGGCCCCGGGATCGTGCCGGTGGCCGAGCTCGGCGACGCCGGCGACCTGCGCGTGGTGCAGCGGCTGAACGGCCAGACGCTCCAGGATTCGCGCACGCGCAACCTGATCTTCGGCGTGCGCACGCTGGTCGCGTTCGTCTCGCACGCGCTCACGCTGCTGCCCGGAGACCTCATCATGACGGGCACCCCGGAGGGCGTGGGCGTGTTCCGCGACCCCAGGCTCTCCATGAAGCACGGCGACGTCGTGGAGGTCGCGGTGGAGGGCATCGGCGTGATCCGCAACCCGGTGCGGGACGCGGACCGCTGACGGCGGCCTCGGCCTCACAGGCGTCGGCGGCGGCCGGCGACGCTCCCGCGATCTACGCCGGCCGGCCGGCGTCCGCCGTGACCCGGCTCCCGTGCGGCACCACCAGGCACCGGGCGTGGGGGCCGGCGCGGTCGAGCGCGGCGCGGACCGCGCCGTCGACGCTCGCGAACGGCGTCATGCACATGCTGCGCACGACGGCATCCGGGAACTCCGAGACCAGGTAGACGTCGGCGCGCGCGAGCAGCCCGGCGACGGCGGCCGCCTTGTGCCCGCCCAGCACGAACTCGCGCTGGATACGGTCGATCAGCACCTGCGGCGTGCCCATCCCCGTCATCCACTCCTCGAAGGTCTTCTGACCGAACCCCTCGCGGCAGCGCGCGACGAGGACGATCACGCCGCCGTCGCGCACCGCTCCGCCGACGTTGTCGAGCGTCTTCTGCGCCTGGTAGAGGTTGATGTCCTTGGGCGTGCCGCCGGGTGAGGCGATCACGACGTCGGCCGCCCGCGGCACGCGCAGGTCGCAGCGCCGGTCGTAGGCCTCAGCTCCGGCGCGATGCGCCTCGAGGTGGTGCCCGGCCACGGCGCGGATGATCCGCTTCTCCTCGTCGAGCAGCACGTTGAAGATGAAGTCCACGCCGATCAGCGCGCCGGCCTCGTCGATGTCCTCGCGCACGGGATTGCCGGCGATGATGCCGGCCCTCGCCGTCGCCGCCAGCATCATGCTGTGGTTGTCGCGGATGGCCGCGTACGAGCAGAGGCCGGGGACGACCGCCTTGGCGCCGCCGCTGAACCCGGCGAAGTAGTGGTACTCGATGTTGCCGGTGCAGACGCGTAGGTCGGCCTCGAGATACGGCTCGAACACCTCGAGGCGCGTGCCACGCGAGGTCGTGCCCACCGGCACGCAGCGGGCGGCGTCCAGATCGATCAGCCGGACGCCGCTGCCGGCCACCTCTTCCCCTACCAGCCGGCGCTGCTCCTCGGGCGTGTGCGCCCGGTGGCCGCCGAGCGCGAAGAGGATGCTGACGTCCTCCGGGCGGAGCGGCGCCAGCTCCTCGAGCAGGGCCGGCAGGAAGCGGTAAGACGGGCAGGGCCGGGTGACGTCGCTGACCACGATCGCGGCCGTGCGCGCGGAGGCCGCCAGCTCCGAGAGGCGTGGCGCGCCGATGGGCTCCGCCAGGGCGCGCCGGATCTCGGCCTGCTCGTCGGCGGCCGTCGGGGCCGCGGGCGGCGGGACCTCCTCGCCCAGGCCGCAGCCGGGGCTGATGACCTCGACCTGCGCCTCGTCCGGCAGCACGGCCTCGAGGGCGCCGTCGCCGTACGGGATGGGGATCCTCAAGGCCAGCGCCGTCCCGGTCGTCAGCCGAAGCGCGCGGCCGACGCTTTGAGCGCCTCGACGACCGGCATCGGTTCGCCGGAGAGGAACTGCACCATGGCGCCGCCGGCCGTGCACACGTAGTCGAACCGGTCGGCCAGTCCGAAGCGGTTCATGGCGGTGACGCTGTCGCCGCCGCCCAGGGCGCTGAACGCGGCGGAGTCCGCCATCGCCTCCCAGATCGCCCGCGTGCCGTACTCGGTCTCGGGCTGCTCGAACACCCCGGCCGGGCCGTTGACGAACACGGTGCCGGCGGCGGCGATGTGCCGGCGGCACTCCTCGACAGCCGCGTGTCCGAGGTCGACGACCGGCCGGTCCACGGGCAGGTCGGCGGCGGCGACCTCGACCCGCTCGCCGGCGCGCACGACGGCGACGTCGGCCGGCAGCACGATCTTGTCGCCGTGGGCGGCGAGGATGGCCCTCGATTCCTCGATGTAGGGCTCGAGCTGGCTCGCCCTGATGAAGTCCAGGGACGGCTCGCCGAGGTCGACGCCGCTCGCCGCCAGCATCACGTTGGCGACCAGGCCGGCGGTGAGCACGGTGTCGACGACGCCGTCCGCCAGCGCGGCGGCCATCATCGGGAACGCCTCCTGGATCTTGGTGCCGCCGAGGACGAACACGCACGGCCGCGCCGGGTCCTCGCGCAGCCGGGAGAGGTTCTCGTACTCGCGCTCGAAGAGCCGGCCCATGGCCGAGGGCAGCAGCTGCTCGAAGCCGACGAGGGTGGGCTGGGAGCGATGCGCGGCGGCGAAGGCGTCGCAGACGTAGAGGTCGGCGAGCGGCGCCAGCTTGCGCACCACCAGCGTCTTGGCCTGGTCCTCCGGCGAGAGCTCGAGCTTGCGCTCGAACAGGGTGAGCTCCTCGCCGCAGAAGCGCACGTTGTCGAGCAGCAGGACGTCGCCGTCCGCGAGCCGGCCGACCGCGTCGCGCGCGGCCGGCCCGCAGACGTCGTCGATGAACCCCACGTCGCGGCCCGTGAGCTCGCTCATCACCGTGGGGTGGGGCTCGGTGGAGGCGTAGTTGTGGTACTCGAGGTCGCCGCCCTGGTGGGCGAGCAGCACGACCCGCGCGCCCGCATCCGCGAGCTCGCGGACCGTGGGCGCGCAGCCCTTGAGCCGCGTGACGTCGCGCAGCCCGCCGGTCTCACGGTCGAGCGGCGCGTTGATGTCCACGCGGCAGAGCACGACCTTGCCGCGCCAGGCGAAGTCGTCCAGCGTGTGGATGCCGTACTTCATGACGGGCGCCTCTCGCCCGCGTCAGGCGAGCCCGAGGTACCGGTTGGTGAGGCCGACGGCCTCGAGACGGTCGGTCTGCAGGCTCAGCGCCGCGCGGACCGCGTCCACGGTCTCGGGGATCACGACCGACTCCTGCGGGATGTTGATCGCGAACATGAACTCGCGCCCGCTCTTGGCGATGGTCTCGTCGAACACGGCGATGTCGTACATGTCGGCGCGCTTGTTGCCGAGGTCGCGGGCGTAGCGGAACAGCGCCGCGTTGCTGTTGAAGCCGTCGGCGATCTTGACGTTGCGGATGCGCGGGTGCGCCTCGAAGAGCTCGAGCGCCCGCTCCTTGCTCACGTCGCCCTTGGTGGTGGCGATCACGTTGATGATGTGGCCGTGCGTGGTGGGCACGTGCACGAGCAGGCCGGTGGCCTCGATGTGCGGCATGATCGTCATCAGGTCGACGGCCTGGTGGTTGGGGACGGGCTCGACCTGGGCCACGTCCACGAGCCCGCGGTGCGTGTCGCCGGGGTCGGCGACGCGGCGCACGATGGTGACGATGACGCGCTCGACGCCGACCTCACGGTCGAGGTAGTCGACGGCGCGGATGAGGCCGGTGGTGTTGCAGCTGGTCAGCTTGAGGTAGTCCTTGCCGACGCCCTTCTCGTAGTTGGCGTAGCCGTGGAAGAAGACGTCGACGATGTCGTTCTTCTCGCCGCCCTGGAACACGGCCTTGACGCCCTTGGCCTGGTAGATCTCCTTGTTCATGCGGCCGACGCCACCGGGAGACGAGTCGAGCACGATGTCGACCGTGCCCAGCAGGTCGTCCATGGTGCCGGTGACCGGGATGCCGACCGCGTCGAAGGCGGCCTTCTGGCCGGCCTCCACCACGTACAGGTCGTAGGGCATGCCGGCCTCGCACAGCGCGCGCGTCGAGAGCGTCGGCGCGACGTCGACGACGCCCACCAGCTCCATGTCGCCCTGCAGCGCCACGCCGTCGGCCAGCCGCTGACCGATGACGCCGTACCCGACCACGCCCACCTTCGGCTTGCTCATGTCACAGCTCCTTGGAGTCTGATTAGTAGCCCAGTTCCT
>JBLMXT010000252.1:0-3901 GCA_050257915.1 Deltaproteobacteria bacterium | reverse complement strand
GGAGGAGATGGACCGCATCAGCGAGGGGGCGCTGCGCCGCGAGGACGTCGTCGCCGAGAGCCAGGAGATGCTCGAGCAGGCCTGGAAGCTGCTCGACGCGCACGCGGACGACATCCGCGACCGCATCAAGAGCGGGGTGCGCGAGGACCTCACGCTCGGCACCTGCAAGAACTGCGGCGGGCAGCTCCGCGTGCTCCGCGGCAAGACGGGCAAGCGCTTCGCCGCCTGCGTCGGCAAGGAGGGCGAAGAGCCGCGGCAGCCCGCCGTCGAGGGCGAGCGCCCGCGGCGCGGCTGCGGGCAGACGTTCCCCCTGCCGCAGCGCGGCACCATCGTGCCGACCGGCAAGGTCTGCGCGGAGTGCGGCTGGCCGGAGATCAAGGTGGTCGGCGGCGGCGGGCGCGGGCGCCCGTGGGTGCTCTGCATCGACATCGACTGCCCGAGCAAGGAGAAGTACAAGGCGCGGAAGAACGCCCCTTGACCTGCGGCGGGGGAGAGGCCAATGCCTGAGCGAGGCTCGTCCGGAGAGCGGCGCGGCGTCCTCATCAGCCTCGAGGGCTGCGACGGGTGCGGCAAGAGCACCCAGGCGGCGCTGCTGTGCGAGCGTCTGGCCGCATGCGGTCTGCCGGTGGGGCCGGCGTCCGCCCCGGGCACGGTCATCAGGGAGCCCGGCGCGACCGCCGCCGGGGAGGCCATCCGCGACGTGCTGCTCCACGGCCCCTCCTCGCTGGCGCCGTGGACCGAGGCCTTGCTCTATGCGGCGGCCAGGGCGGAGCTCGTGGAGACGGTGCTCCTGCCCGAGCTCGGGGCAGGCCGCGTGCTCGTCCTCGACCGGTTCGTCGACTCGTCGCTGGCGTATCAGGGCTTCGCCCGCCGCCTGGGCGTCGACGAGGTCCTCGCCGTCAACCGGCCGGGGATGCGCGGCCTGCTGCCGGACGTGACCCTGGTGCTCGACGTCGACCCGGTGGTCGGTCTGGCGCGCGCCACCGGGGCCGGCTCCGCCGACCGGATCGAGGCGGAGGGGCTCGATTTCCAGCAGCGCGTGGCCGCCGGCTTCGCCGCGCTCGCACGGCGCTGGCCCGAGCGGGTCCGCCTCATCGACGGGTTCCGCGAGGTGGAGCTCGTGGCCGCCGACGTGGAGGCCGCCGCGCTCGAGGCCGTCGCCGACGCCGGCCTGCGGCTCGGCGACTGAGGGGCCGGGACGTGTTCGCGGACATCCCCGGCCAGGACCAGGCCAAGGCCTTCTTCGCGCGTGCCGTCGACGCCGGCACGCTGAGTCACGCCTACCTGCTCGCCGGCCCCGAGGGCCTGGCGAAGACGGAGTTCGCGCGGGAGCTCGGCGTGGCTCTCGTCGCGCCCTGCGAGGGCTGCGGCGCCTGCCCCGAGTGCGAACGCGCTCGCCGCGGCATGCACCCCGACCTGCACCTGCTCGAGCGCGAGGGTGACGTGATCCGTGTGGAGCAGATCGAGCCTGTGGTCGCCGACCTCAGCCTCAAGCCGTTCTCCGCCACCCGTCGTGTGTGGGTGATCCCGGAGGTGGAGTACCTGCACCCGGCGGCCGCCAACAAGCTGCTCAAGAGCATCGAGGAGCCGCCCTCGTTCGTCGTCTTCATCCTGGTCACGGACAGGCTGGAGCGCGTCCTGCCGACGATCGTCTCGCGCTGCCAGGTGGTCGAGTTCCGGCCGCTCAGCGACACGGAGGTGAGCGCGTACCTCACGGAGCGGCACCACGTCGACCCGAGCGCCGCCGAAGCGCTGGCGCGGCTGTCGCTGGGGTCGATCGAGCGGGCCGCCCGCTTCGCGGACGACGCGGCCGGTCCGCGGCGCCGCGAGGAGTACCTGCGCTACGCCGCCGCGCTGACGGCCGGCGAGCGCCCGGTCGACGGTCCCGAGCCGGGCGGCGCCTTCATCGCCGTCCTCGAGCGGCAGCAGGCGGAGATCGCCGCCGCGGTCGAGGAGGACCTCGCGCGGCGGCTGGCCGACCTCGAGCGGCAGTTCCAGGACAAGAAGGACCTCGAGTGGTACGTCAAGCAGGCGGAGAGCCGGGCCAGGCGCGAGGACGTGCGCCGCCGCCGGCTCGCCGCTCAGGACGCGCTCGACCTCCTCGTCTCGTGGGTGCGGGACCTCTGGGTGGTCGCTTCCGGGGCATCCGATGTACTCTGGAACAGCGACCACCGCGACGCGCTCGTCGAGGCGGTCGTGGCGACGCCCGAGCACTACGCCCGTCTCCTGGGCGTCACGGCCAGGACCCGCAAGGATCTGTATCTCAACATCGACCAGAAGCTCGCGCTGCAGGCGATGTTCGCGCGCTTCGAGGAGGTCTCCACCAGTGCCTAGGATCTGCAGCGTCGTGTTCCGCGGCGGCGGCAGGGTCTACCAGTTCAGCGCCGCCGACCTCGAGCTGGCTCCCGGCGACGGCGTGGTGGTCGACACCACCCGTGGCACGGACTTCGGACGGGTCGTCAAGGCCGCGGCAGATGTCGCCGCCGGCGACGCCCCCCGTGGCCTCCGCAGGGTGGTACGCAAGGCGACCCCCGCCGACCTCGAGGCGATCGCGTCTCACCGCGAGACGGAGTGCTCGGCCAAGCGCGAGTGCCGGCGCCTCGCGGGCGAGCTCAAGCTCGACATCAAGGTCGTCGAGGCACGCCAGGCGTTCGACGGACCCAGGCTCACCATCACCTTCTTCGCGGAGGAGCGCACCGACGTGCGCGAGCTCCAGAACCGGCTCGGCGACCGCGTCGGGCGCCGGGTCGAGCTCAAGCAGGTGAGCGCCCGCGACGAGTCGCGCATCGTCGGCGGCTACGGCCCCTGCGGCCGCAGCCTCTGCTGCGCCACCTTCGCCGGCGACCAGGAGCCGGTGTCCATCCGCATGGCCAAGGACCAGAACCTGCCGCTCAACCCCACCAAGATCAGCGGGTGCTGCGGCCGGCTCATGTGCTGCCTCAAGTACGAGCACCAGGTCTACGTCTCGTTCCGCAAGCGGGCGCCCAAGCGCGGTGCGATAGTCCGCACGCCCGCCGGGGAAGGTAAGGTCACGGATCTGCTGGCGCCGGTCGACAGCGTCACCGTCGACCTCGGAGAAGGCCGGTCGGCGACCTTCAAGCTCGACGAGCTCGGGTCGGCCGCCGCGTCGGGAAGGGACGAACATGGCTGAGACGCACGCCGTGCTCAACGTACCGTCGGTGTCGTGCAACCACTGCAAGATGGCGATCGAGAAGGCCGTCGGCGCCCTGGACGGGGTCGGCGCGGTCGACGTGGACGTCGCCGAGAAGACGGTGACCGTCGACTTCGACGCCGACGCCGTGACGCTCGAATCGATCGAAGCGGCCTGTGCCGAAGAGGGCTACGAGGTCGCGGGACGTCACGTCTTCGGCGCCTGACGGAGCCGTTTGGCAAGACCGCGGGCGGCTGGTACCATATCGCCTCGCACGCGTGGGCCGTTAGCTTAGTTGGTAGAGCAGGGGACTCTTAATCCCAAGGTCGAAGGTTCGAATCCTTCACGGCCCACCAGCCCACGCCTTCAGCCCCGCTCCGTCCCGGCGCGCCTCGAGCGGCGCAACGCCCGCGCAGCATGCGGCGTGCGGAGCGGGAACACCACGTGCAAGAGAGACTGTCGCCCGCCTCGCCGGCCCGGCCGTGGACGAGACGGAAGCGACGTCACAACGCGGGATCCAGTTGCTCGCGTGTTCGGGGCTCTGCTATCGTTCGTTGGATACGGGCGCCGGCCCGTGACGTCCACCTGACGGGAGGTCGAAGAGGGTGAACGCGCGTCTCAGGCCCACAGTGGGCAGTCTCCTCAACGACGCGAGGTTCTCCTTCGCCCCGAGCGGCGGCGAGGACGTCGTCCGCCAGGTCCTCATCATGTTCGCGTGCTACGCCGCGTACGACGTCTCGCGTGCGCTCG
>JBLMXT010000251.1:0-4996 GCA_050257915.1 Deltaproteobacteria bacterium | reverse complement strand
CGGGTCGGGTTGATCGTCTCTTCAGCAAGCCCCCCGGCGGTGTCGAAGCCGTACATGACCCAGGCGCCCGTGAGCATCGCCGCGAGGAAGATGCTGCCGTAGCCGAAGAGCGCGCCCGGTCCGGCGCCCGGCGTCGTGTCGAACAGCACGCCCAGGCTCTGGTGATCGCCGTTGCCGAAGATGACCGCGGCGTACAGCGCGATGGAGATCACCACGAGCCCGATGATCTCGGTGACGGTCCCGATGTTGTTGAAGAAGGCCGTGACCTTGACGCTGAGGACGTTCAGGATCATCGGTCCCGCGGCAAAGCAGACGGCGATCCAGAGCAGCGTCGTCGTGTTGCTCGCATCCCAGCCCATGAGGGCGCAGACGATCGGCGCCACGCCGAAGGCGACGGCCGCGACCGTGACCACGAGCGCGGTGGCGAAGACCCAGGCGACCCACCAGCCGTAGTCGCCGCCCATGAAGCGCTTGCCCCACTGGTAGATGCCGCCGGCCAGCGGGTAGTGCGAGGCCGCCTCGGCGAACACCAGAGCGACCATGAACTGGCCGAAGACGATGATCGGCCACTGCCAGATCAGGCCGGCCGGGCCGCCGATGTCGAGGCCGTAGTAGAACAGGGCGTAGAAGCCGTTGGTCGCCGAGATGAAGCTGAAGGCGATGGCGAAGGTGGAGAAGAAGCCCAGCGAGCGGCGCAGGTCCTGCTTGTAGCCGAACTTGGCCAGCTGCTCCATGTCCTTCTTGTGCTGCGCGTCCATCTCGTCGTGGAACATGTGGTGCTCGTGATGCTCCGGTTCAGGTGCCAAGTGTCACCTCCAGTGCGGATACGTGACGTAGAAGAAGCGGCCGTAGGTCGTGGTACTCCAGAAGACGACCAGTCCCTTCTTCTGTGGGATGTAGACGACGTCGCCGGGCAGGAACGGCCGCGAGGCCCCGTTCTCGGTCAGCGTGATCTCCCCCTCGATCATGTAGCAGGCCGCGGCGTCGTCGTCGTAGTCGAAGTCGACGGGGGCGCCGGGAAAGACCTCGCAGATCCCGGCGCAGAACGGCGCGCCCTGCGTCCGGTCGAACACGTCGACCAGGCTCAGTCGGCTCTCTTCGCCGACGTCGAGCGGAGTCGTGGCGATGTCGGCCGCCGCCACCTGGTGGAACTCCATCTCTACCTCCCTTGATTGAGACCGATCGTACTGACGCGGTGCACCCGAGCACCCGACTGCGTGAGGTAGGACCGGCAAGAGACGCCGGCAGCGGACGATCTTCTTCCAGTCGCCCCCCTTCGTCGCGACCAGGACACGCCGGGCGCGCGGCCGTCGCGACCCGGCGGGTGAATCCGGATGGGGTGCCTCCTCGAGAGGCGCCCGGTCCTTGACTCGCTACGACTCTAGCGGTTGAATGCTGGCGAACAAGACGAGGAGAATACGAGGCTTTTGATAGGTAATGCCTAGCTTTAGGATCCCTCCCCCACTGCGCCACATCCTGCCCGCCAGGGGCGCGGACGTCTCGATTGCCTCCCCCGGGTATCCGGGGACGCAGCCCCAGCCCCCCATCACCGCCCGCGACAAGCGCCTGCAGGCGTTCCTCGACGTGACCTTCGACGTGCTCTACGACTGGAACATCGAGACCGGCGCTATCGCCTTCGCCGACCGGATCGACGAGATGCTGGGCCTGCCTGCGGGCGGGTTCCCGCGCAGCATCGAGGGATGGCTCGACCGCATCCACCTGGACGACCACGACGCGACGATGGAAGCCCTGTCACAGAGCATCCTCGGCGGATCCCCGTTCAGCTGCGAGTACCGCCTGCGCCGCGGCGACGGCTCCTGGGCGACAGTGACCGACCAGGGCGTCTTGCTCACGAACCGCGGCGGCCGGGCAACAAACATGATCGGCGCCATTCGGGACGTGACCCGCGAGCGGGCGACTCAAGCGATCCGCCGCGAGGCCGACGAGCTGCGCCGCGTCCTCTTCGGCCTGCCCAGCCCGGCGATGCAGGTGGACGAGCACGGCGCCTACGTCGACGCCGACGACCACGCGCTGACGTTCTTCATGAGGACGCGGGAGGAGATGCTGGCCAGAAACGTCGCCGACGACTTTCCGCCGGCCGTGGTGGAGGCGATCACGGGAGCGGAGGCGGCGGAGACAGGCGAGCTCGAGGTCTCGTGCGACGTCCGCGGGACGGCTCGGCACCTGCTGCTCAGCATCGTACCGACCCGGATCTCCGGCCGCCGCGGCTGCTTCCTTCTCGGCGCGGACATCACCGAGCAGAAGGCGATGCAGGAGGCGCTGAGGCGCTCCGAACGGGCGCTGCGCCGACAGGCGACGATCCTCGACGAGCGCAACGCGGCGCTCAAGGTCCTGCTCGAGCAGCGCGAACAGGACCAGCGGGAGCTCGAGCAGCGCATCGTGTCCAACGTCGACCAGCTCATCGAGCCCACACTGGAACGCCTCAGCCGCTCCTTCCGCCACCGGCCGGAGCGGCTGGAGATCGACGCGCTGCGGGCGAACCTGCGGGAGATCGTGGGCCCCTTCGGGCAGCGGCTGGTCGAGAACGGTGGTGGCAGCCAAGCGCTCACTCGCCGAGAGCGGGAGGTCGCGGATCTCGTGCGCCACGGGCGGACCAGCGCGGAGATCGCGGAAGCGCTGCACGTGAGCAAGGCGGCCGTCGCCTTCCACCGCGCAAACATCCGGCGCAAGCTCGGCATCCCGAAGCGCGGCCCGCGACTGGCTACGCACCTCGAGTCGCTCAGCCGCGAGTAGCGGCCACGACCTACTGGTTCTCGAGCAGCTCGTCCTCGTAGACGTCGCGCACGACGCGCGCCGGCACGCCCATGAGCACCTTGCGCGCCGGCGCGTCTTTGGTGACCACCGCGCCGGCGGCGATGAACGCCTCTTCGCCGACCTCGATGCCCGGGCAGAGCACCACGCCGCCGCCGACGCGGGCGCCGCGGCGGATGGTCGCGCCCTTGATGAGCTCGTGGCGCTTCTCCGTGCGGCCCATGAAGTTGTCGTTGGTGGTCTGCACGCACGGCGCGATGAAGCAGCCGTCCTCGATGGTCATGTACGCGGTGATGTACACGTTGGTCTGGATCTTGGTGAAGTCGCCGATCACCGTGTCGTTCTCGACCACGCTGCTGCGGCCCACGACGACCTTCTCGCCCAACGTGCAGCGCTCGCGCACGCCGGCGTAGTCGCCGAGGATGCAGCCAGGGCCGAGCGTGGTGCCGCGGTAGGCCACGGCCCCGGTGCTGACCACGCAGCCGGTGCCGAGCACGAGAGGCGCGAGCGCGCCGCGCCTGGCGGTGCTGGTCGGCGACAGGCTCGGCACCTTGCCGAGCACGGCGCCGTCCTGGATGAAGCAGCCGGCGCCGATCACGGTGTCCTCGTATACGACGACGTGGGCGCCGAAGGTGACGCCCTCGCCGACGACGACGCCGTCGCCGAGGAGCAGGTCGTGGCCCAGGCCGCTGGCGTGCAGGGCCACCGCTACAGCTCCGAGGTCTTCACGGGGCGGCCGCCCTCGCGCAGGCTGATCTCCATGGCGTCGAGGACCTTGACCACGTTGAGCGCGTCGCGGCCGTCGCTGCGCGGCGTCTGGTCGCCCACGATGCAGTCGATGAAGTGCTGGGTCTCGAGGCGCAGCGGCTCGTCATTGCCGATCTTGGGGATGTGGATGTCGCCGAAGTGCAGGGTGACGAACTCCCCGTAGGTCTCGAACTTGGTGCGCGTGGTGGTGGCGCCCTTGTCGTAGACGGTGATCTTGCGCTCGGACTCCATGTCGTCGAAGACGACCATCTTCTTCTCGCCGACGACGGTGATCTTGCGGCTCTTGTGCGGGTCGAGCCAGCTCACGTGCAGGTGGCCGACGATGCCGCTCCTGTACTTGATGTAGCCGAAGACGACGTCCTCGACCGCGTCCTGCAGGTAGCACTCGCCGCGGGCGCTGACCTCCACCGGCTCGTCGCCGGTGAGGTAGTTGAGCACCGAGATGTCGTGCGGTCCGAAGCTCCACAGGGCGTTCTCGTCGGTGCGCACCTTGCCGAGGTTGAGCCGGTTGGCGTAGGCGTAGAAGACCTTGCCTAGCTCGCCGGAGTCGATGAGCTCCTTCATCTTGGCGACCGCGGGATGGTACTCGAGCAGGTGGCCGACCATGAGCTTGACGCCGTACTCGTCGGCCGTGGCCAGCAGGTCCTGCGCGTCGGCGGCCTTGAGCGCGATGGGCTTCTCGATGAAGGTGTGCTTGCCGGCCTCGAGCGCCTTCTTGCCGAGCGCGTAGTGCGTGGGCACCGAGGTGGCGACGACGACGGCGTCGAGCGCGTCGTCGGCGAGCAGCTGGGCGTAGTCGTCGGTGACCGTCGTCGCCGGGTACAGGCTGCGCGCCTTGGCCAGATTGGCCTCGTCGAGGTCGCAGCAGTACGCGAGCTCGGCGCCGGGCAGGCGGTCGAAGTTGCGGGCGAGGTTGGGGCCCCAATAGCCGAGCCCGACCACGCCGACGCGGACCTTGTCAGTCACGAGCGGGTCTCCCCTCTTACAGTTTCCACACGTTGCCGGCGCTGGGGATGCCGGCTGTGGCGTTACGGAAGTCGACCACGAGGTCGGCGTCGTGCACCACCGCGCGGTAGTCGATGTCGGAGTGCGCGGTCACGATGGTCACCGCGTCGTAGGCGGCGAGCGGGCGGTGGTCGTCGAGCGCTACCGAGCTCAGCCCGAACTCGGGCAGCTCGGGGCAGTACGAGTCGTGGTAGTCCACATCGGCGCCGTGCTCACGCAGCAGCTTGATGACCTTGAGAGCCGGGCTCTCGCGCAGGTCGTCGATGTCGGCCTTGTAGGCCACTCCGAGGATGAGCACCCTGGCCCCGTTGAGGCTCTTGCCGCGCGTGTTGAGCGCGCGGTGGAGCTTCTCGACGCAGAAGTACGGCATGTTCTCGTTGACCTTGCCGGCCAGCTCGATGAACTCCGTCCAGAAGTCGAACTCGCGCGCCTTCCAGCTCAGGTAGAACGG
>JBLMXT010000250.1:0-9550 GCA_050257915.1 Deltaproteobacteria bacterium | reverse complement strand
GCGCCTGGCCGGTCGCGGACGAGCAGGCCATCGACGCCGGCGTGTCTTTCGACATGGCGGCGGCGCGGCGCGTGGTCGAGATGGGCCGCGCCGCGCGCAATGCCGCGGCGGTCAAGACGCGCCAGCCGCTGGCCGAGGTGGTCGTCGCCCTGCCCGAGGCCGAGGCGCGCGCCGTCGAGCGCCTGCGCGAGGTCGTGCTCGACGAGCTCAACGTCAAGGACCTGCGCCTCGTGGGCGGCGAGGAGGAGCTCGTCGCCTACGTCGTCAAGCCCAACCTCAAGATGCTCGGGCCCAAGCTCGGCAAGCGCCTGGGCCCGCTGCAGGCGGCGCTCAAAGAGGCGGACGCGGCGGCGCTGGTCGCCGCCGTGCGCGCCGACGGTGCCGCCGTCATCGCCCTGCCGGACGGCGAGATCAGTCTCGCCGAGGACGAGCTTCTCATCGAGACCGGCTCGCCCGAGGGCTACCAGGTGGAGAGCGAGGCCGGCCGCGTCGTCGCGCTCAAGACCCAGGTCGACGACGCCCTGCGCGAGGAGGGGCTCGCGCGCGAGCTCATCCACGCGGTTCAGCTCGCGCGCAAAGCTGCCGACCTACGTATCGAGGACACCATCAGCCTGACGCTGGACGTGCCGGAGGAGCTGCGCCCGCCGGCCGAGCGCCACCGCGGCGCCATCATGGCCGAGACGCTGGCCAGTGCGCTGGCGCTCGGCGAGGCGGCCGGCGACCACCGCGAGACGGCGAGGGTCGACGGCCACGAGGTCGGCATCGGCCTCAGCGTGACGGGGACCATCTTCACCGTCACCTACGGCTGACCAGGGAGCGGCCGGGCGGCTCATGCCCGCCCGGCGACCCGGCGACGAACGGAGGAGCCGTGGAACAGATGCGTGACGCATCGCTCGACCTGCTCGTCGACCTCGCCCGGCCGACGTACGACGACAGCGTGCTCGACTACGCCACCGGCGCCGGCATGGCCGGGTTCGTCGTGGCGCCGGACGTGGCGACCGTCGAGGCCGCCGACGAGCAGCCCGACATGCTCGAGGAGGGCATGCGGCTCGCCGCCGAGCTCGGCCTCGTCAACGTCGCCTTCACGCTGGTCGATCTCCACGCGCTGCCATACAAGGACGGCACGTTCAGCCTCGTCGTCTCCCGCAACGCCTTCCACCTGCTGCCCGACCCCGGCACGGCGCTGGTTGAGCTTGGCCGCGTGCTCGTGTCCCGGGGGCGCGTCGTCATCCTCGACGCCGTGGTGGACGAGACGACCGACAAGGCCTTCAACGAGATCGCGCGGCTCCGCGAGCCGGCGCACCGGCGGCACTACCGCCCGGACGAGCTCGAGGCCATCGTGGCCGGCGCCGGGTTCTCCGTGGCCGGCCGGGGGAGCGTGCGCAGCACCATCGACCTCGACTACTGGCTGCAGGCGGCCGCGGTGCCGCCGCCCAAGGCGGCGCTCATCCGCGGCCGCTTCAAGGCGCTCCCGGTCGAGGTCCAGATGGGCATGGACGTCGCCTTCTCGGACAAGTCCGTGAGCTTCAGCTACGACGTTGCCGGGCTCCGCCTCGAGCGCGCCTGAGCGCTCCTGCCTCGTCGGCGACGGTGCCGATCGGGAGTCGTAGGGCAGCGGAGCCTCGTTGGGAGGTGCGGCTGGTCGTGCGCAGGCGAGGTAGTGTGCGACTGCGCTGCTACGGTTGGCCGTACGCTTGGGAGTACAACGGTACATGCGCGCGTACATCCGGGCGTGCGACTCCCTGCGGCACTACACCTGCCCGGGTCCTGCCGTGTGGTTCGGCATCTGCCGTCGGACCGACCCGGTTCCTCAGCCCAGGAAGGCGCCGAGCTCCTCGACGAGCTTGGCCTTGGGCATCGCGCCGACGATGCGGTGCTTGGCCTCGCCGGCCTCGAAGGCGAGGATCGTGGGGATGTTCATGACGCTGAACTGCTGCGCCACGGCCGGCGCCTCGTCCACGTTGAGCTTCACGAACTTGACGTCGGGGTAGTCGCCCGCCATCTCGTCGAGCACCGGGCCGATCATGCGGCAGGGGCCGCACCACTCGGCCCAGAAGTCGACCAGGACCTTGCCGGGCGCCTTGATGACCTCGGCCTCGAAGTTGTCCTGTGAGACAGCGTCCACCTACGTCCTCCTGTCGTTGGTTGTGGGGCCGCGCGCCTCAGCGTAGCGCGCCGGCGCGCGTCCGTCAGCGTTGTGTGGTCGCGGGAGCGGCGGCGGCGCCCTCGCCGGCCGCCGCCGTGGTCCCCGCTCCGGACTCGAGCTCGTCCAGGTAGCGCTCGGCCTGCACCGCCGCGAGCGCTCCCTCGCCGACCGCCATGGCGATCTGCTTGAGCGGGTTGGCGCGGGCGTCGCCGCAGGCGAACACGCCCGGCAGTTCCGTGCGCAGCAGCCCGTCGGTGACGATGTAGCCGTACTCGTCCAGCTCGACCGTGTCCTTGAGCCAGGCGGTGTTGGGGATCTGGCCGATGTACATGAAGACGCCGTTGACCGGGAGGCTGCGCCCCTCGCCGGTCTTGACGTTCTCGACGTCGAGGGCCTCGACCATCTCGGCGCCATCGATCTGCTTGGGGATCGAGTCCCAGACGAACTCGAACTTGGGATTGGCGAACGCGCGCTCCTGGGCGATGGGGGCGGCGCGGAGCTCGTCGCGGCGATGGACGAGGTACACTTTCTCGGCGAACTTGGTGAGGAACATGCCCTCCTCGACCGCAGCGTCGCCGCCGCCGATGACGGCGACGGTCTTGCCGCGGTAGAGGGCGCCGTCGCAAGTGGCGCACCAGCTGACGCCGCGGCCGATGAACTCGGCCTCGCCGGGGATGCCCGAGCGCCGCGGCTCGACGCCCGGCGCGAGGATCACCGCGCGCGTGCGGATCTGCTCGCGGTCGGTGGCCACGATGTAGCAGCCCTCGGGGTCGCTGCGCAGCTCGGCCACGCCCTCGATCTCGCGCATCTCGGCGCCGAACTTCTCCGCCTGCTCCTTCATCTTCTGGGAGAGGTCGAAGCCGGAGATGCCCTCCGGGAAGCCGGGGTAGTTCTCGACGAGGTCGGTGAGCGCGATCTGGCCGCCGGCCATATTGCGCTCCAGCACGGCCGTCTTGAGGCGGCCGCGGCTGGCGTAGATGGCCGCCGTGAGCCCCGCGGGGCCGGCGCCGACGATGACGACGTCGTACACTTCGGCGCCGGTCTCGCTGCTGGGATCAGACATGTCGTTCCTCGTGATGGGCGGGCTGGTCAGGGGCTGCGCGTGAGTATACCCGCCGGGGCCCGGCGCAGTCGGCGGGCCGGGCCCCGGCGGCCGACTCAGGCCCGTGCCCGCAGCAGCCTTCGGGCCACGAGCTCCTCGGCGATCTGCACGGCGTTGAGCGCCGCGCCCTTGCGCAGGTTGTCCGAGACGACCCACAGGTCGAGGCCGTTGGCGATGGTCGCGTCCTCGCGGATGCGACCGACGTACACGGGGTCCTCGCCCTCGGCCGGCAGCGGCATGGGGTACTGCAGCTCCGCCGGGTCGTCGACGACCACCACGCCCGGCGCCGCGGCGAGGAGCTCGCGCGCCTCCGCGGCGCTCAGCTTGCGCCTGGTCTGCACGTTGACCGCCTCGCTGTGCGCGCCGAACACGGGCACGCGCACGCAGGTCGCCGTGACCTTGAGCTCCGGGTCGGCGAAGATCTTGACGGTCTCGTCTACCATCTTCTGCTCTTCCTTGGTGCTGCCGGACGGCAGGAAGGCGTCGATGTGCGGCAGCACGTTGAAGGCGATCTGGTGCGGGTAGAACTGCTGCTCGACCGGCTCGCCCCCCGCCCACTGCCGCGCCTGCGCCGCGAGCGCGGCGATGCCGCCCTGGCCGCTGCCGGAGACCGCCTGGTAGGTGCTGACGACGACGCGCTCGATGCCGGCGGCATCGTAGATGGGCTTGAGCGCGACGACCATCTGGATGGTGGAGCAGTTGGGCGTCGCGATGATCCCGGTGTGCGCCGCCATGTGGTCGGCGTTGACCTCGGGCACCACCAGCGGCACGCCGGGGTCCTGGCGGAACGTGCTCGACTTGTCGATCACGGTGGCGCCGGCGGCGACCGCCTGCGGCACGAACTCCTTGCTCACGGAGCCGCCGGCGGCGAAGAAGACGAGGTCGGCGCCCGCGAACGAGCTGGGCCCGAGCTCCTGCACCTCGACATCCTCGCCGCGGAACGGCAGCTTGCGGCCGACGGAGCGCGTGCTCGCGAGGAGCCGCAGCTCGCCGACGGGGAAGTCGCGCTCCTCGAGGATCGCGCGCACGGTGCCGCCGACGACCCCGGTCGCGCCGGCGATGGCGACGGTGTACTCGGCGGCCATCAGCAACTCCCCCTGTCCGACGGCTCGTGGCGCACGCTGTCGTCGTCGAGTTCGAACACGGTGTGCAGCGCCCGCACCGCCTCGTCGACGTGCTCCTTGGCGATGACGCAGGAGATCTTGATGGGCGAGGTGCCGATCATGTCCAGGTTGATGCCGAGATCGGCCAGCGTCTGGAACATCCTGGCGGCGACGCCGGGGTGGCTGCGCATGCCGGCGCCGATCAGGCTGATCTTGGCGATGGAGTCGTCGGTGTCGTACTCGCGCGCGCCGATCTCCTTGACGATCTCCTTGAGCGCCTTGTCGGCGGCCGGGATGTCCTCGACGGGGATGGTGCACGAGATGTCGCTGTGGCCGCTCTCGCTGGTGTTCTGGATGATCGTGTCGACGTTGACGTGGGCGTCGGCCAGCGCGGTGAAGACGCGGGCCGCGACGCCCGGCCGGTCCGGGACGCCGCGCAGCGTGACCTTGGCCTCGTCGGTGGTGTAGCTGACGGCCCTGATGATCGGCTGTTCCAGCTGCTGCTCGATGTCCATTCCGTGGCCTCCGTCGGTGACCCAGGTGCCCTCCGCGTCCGTGAAGCTGGAGCGCACGTGGATGGGGATGTCGTACTTGCGCGCATACTCGACCGAGCGCAGGGCGAGCACTTGCGCGCCACTGGCCGCCATCTCGAGCATCTCGTCGTAGGAGATGAGGTCGAGCTTGCGCGCCTTCGCCACCAGGCTCGGGTTGGCGGTGTAGACGCCGTCGACGTCCGTGTAGATCTCGCAGACCGCGGCGTCGAGCGCGTGCGCGAGCGCCACCGCGGTCGTGTCCGAACCGCCGCGGCCAAGGGTGGTGACGTCCTTGGCCGTGCTGACGCCCTGGAAGCCGGCGACGAGGACGATCTTGCCGTCCTGCATGGCCTCCTCGACGCGCATGGGGTGGATGTCGAGGATGCGGGCCTTCATGTGGGTGGTGTCGGTGACGATGCCTGCCTGCGACCCCGTGTAGCTCACGGCGTCGTAGCCGAGGCGGTGGATGGCCATGGCGAGCAGCGCGCAGCTGATGCGCTCGCCGGCGGAGAGGAGCATGTCCATCTCGCGCTCGGGCGGATTGGGTGTGATCTCGCGGGCGAGCTCGAGCAGCTCGTCGGTGGTGTCGCCACGGGCGCTCACGACCGCGCAGACGCTGTTGCCCTGCTCGAACGTGGCGACGATGCGGCGCGCCACGTTGCCGATGCGGGCGGCGTCGGCGACCGACGTGCCACCGTACTTCTGGACGACGACAGACAAGGTGAACCTCCGGAAAGGCGGGCTTAGGCGCCGGGCGTGGGGGCGATGCGCGGGAGCGCGCGCTTGTGCTCGCTGGCGGCGTGCATGGCGTCGACCTTCGCCTTGACGGCGGGCGACGCCTCGGACGTCAGCAAGTAGGCATCGAGCTCCTCGTAGGTGAGGCCCATCTCGGCTTCGTCGGTCTGGTCGGCCCACAGGCCGGCCGACGGCGGTTTGGCGACGATCCGCTCGGGCACGCCCAGGTGGCGGGCGAGGTCGCGGACCTCGCTCTTGACCAGGTCGCCGAGCGGGAGGAAGTCGGCGCCGCCGTCGCCGTACTTGGTGAAGTAGCCGACGGCCAGCTCGCTGCGGTTGCCCGTGCCCAGCACCCTGTAGGTGAGCTGGTTGGCGAACGCGTACAGGGTGGTCATGCGCAGCCGCGGCTTGAGGTTGGCGGTGGCGAGGCGGCTGTCGGGCATGTCCGTGCAGCTGACGGCCAGCTGCTCGAGCAGCAGGTCGTAGACCGGGGCGAGGTCGACGGTGCACTGCGGCACGTCGAAGTGGTGCGCGATGATGGCCGCGTCCTCGGCGTCCTGGGGATCGCTGTGGCAGGGCATGAGGACGCCCAGGGTGTGATGCGGGAAGGCGCGCTTGGCGAGCGTCGCGACGACGGCGGAGTCGATGCCGCCGGAGAGGCCGAAGACCGCGCCGCGGCCGCCGGCCGCGGTGACCTCGGCGGCGATCCACTCGGTGAGGTGTCGGGCGAGTGCTTCCATGCGTCGCTTTCGGAGGGCCAAGTCTACCGTACGGCGAACGGGCCGGGAGGCGCTGCGCCCCCCGGCCCGTTCTGCCCGCTCGCGAGGCGACGGTCTCAGATCTTGGAGAAGTACTTGCGGACCTCCCAGTCCGTGACCTGCTCGCGGTACTCGTACCACTCGTTGAGCTTGTTGGTCACGAAGCGCTCGAAGACGTGGTCGCCGAGGACCCGGCGGACCATCTCGCTGTCCTGGGTGTGCTGGATCGCCTCGTAGAGGTTGTTGGGCAGGGCGCCGAGGCCGATGTCCTCGCGCTCGCCGGCGGTCATCTTGTAGATGTTGGGCTCGACCCCCGGCGGCAGCTCGTAGCCCTTCTCGATGCCGTCGAGGCCGGCGCCGAGCATGACGGCGAAGGCGAGGTACGGGTTCGCGCCCGGATCCGGGTTGCGCAGCTCCGCCCGCACGGTGCTCTCCTTGCCCTGCACGTACAGTGGCACGCGGATGAGCGCGGTGCGGTTGCGGTGCGCCCAGCTGATGTACACCGGGGCCTCGTAGCCGGGCACCAGGCGCTTGTAGCTGTTCACGTACTGGTTGAGGATCGAGGTGAACTCGCGCATGTGCTTGAGCTGGCCGGCGATGAAGCCCTTGGCGATGTCGCTGAGGTGGTCCGGATCGGTCTCGCTGAACATCGCGTTGGAGTCGCCGCGGAAGAGGCTCTGGTGCACGTGCATGCCGCTGCCGTTCTCGCCGTGCATGGGCTTGGGCATGAAGGTCGCGTGGACGCCGTTGTGGGCCGCGACCTCCTTGACGATGAGGCGGATGATCATGACCCGGTCGGCCATGAGGAGCGCCTTGTCGTAGTGCGGGTCGATCTCGTGCTGCGACGGGGCGACCTCGTGGTGGCTCGCCTCCATGGGGATGTCCAGCTTGTCGAGCGTGCGCATGGTCTGCTTGCGCAGGTCGTTGCCGAGGTCGGCGGGCAGCACGTCGAAGTAGCCGCCGTCGTCGGTGAGCTCGGGCTTGACCGAGTCCTTGAAATAGAAGTACTCGAGCTCGGGACCCACGTAGAACTCGAGGCCCAGCTTCTTGGCGCGGTCGAGCTGGCGGCGGAGCACCCAGCGGGGGTCGCCCTCGAACGGCGCGTAGTTGCGGTCGAGGACGTCGCAGAAGACGAACGCGGTACGCTCGCTGCCCGAGGCCCAGGGAAGCACCTTGAAGGTGTCCCAGTCGGGCATCGCGACGATGTCGCTCTCCTCGATCTCGGCGTAGCCGCTGATGGAAGAGCCGTCGAAGGCAGCGCCGCTCTCGATCACGTTGGGGAGCTGCCGGTCGGGGATCTCGACCATCTTGAGATTCCCCAGGATGTCCGTGAACCACAACTGGATGTGTTTCACGTTCTCGTCTTTGACGAGCTTCTCGATTGCGGCCTGGCGCTGATCAGTCATAGTCATCCTTTCAGGCCAATCGGGTTTATGGCGGCGGGTGGCGCCGTATGGACCCGGCGATTCTGACGGGTCGGCGACACGGATTCAAGTGAGGGGTGCTGCAAGTCGCGCAGCGCCCCCCTCGCTGACCCCGCTTCGCAGGTCAGTCGCGGAACGGGCGCGACTCGGCTAGAATGTCCCAACGATACCCGCCCGGTAGGACTGCTTGTCTAAACGTCGCTCTGCGATCGACCTCCCGGGTGCGGCGGTCAACGGGGCCCGCCGCGCTCACCCTCCACGTTCCGATGGGGCCGCCGCGGCGTGGCGCGCCGGCGCGCGCGACCACTCCGCCTGCGGCGTCGGTCTGGTCGCGCGCATCTCGGGCGAGCCGAGCCGGGAGGTCGTCGAGCTCGCCCTCGGCGCCCTGACCGCGATGGAACATCGCGGCGGCGTGGGCGCCGACGGCGAAGCCTCGGACGGCGCCGGCGTCCTGACGGCGATCCCCTGGCGCGTGCTCGAGCCGTGGCTCGCCAACCAGCGCATCGCCGAGCCGCGGCCGTTCTCGACCGCGGTCGGCATGGTGTTCCTGCCGCGGGAGCAGGGCAAGCGGACCCTCGCCAGGGAACTCGTGAGCAAAGCGCTGCGCGACGAGGGCCTGGTGGTGGTCGGCTGGCGCGAGGTGCCGCTGCGCCCGGACGCGCTGCCCCCGAGCGTCCGCGCGCGCCACCCGCACGTGGAGCAGGTCGTCGCGCAGTCGCCGATGCTCGCCGGCGACGAGCTGGAGCGCGCCCTGCTCCTGGCCCGCAGGGCCGTCGGCAGGGCGCTCGTCCGCCAGCCCGTGATCCGCCGCCTGGAAGACCTCTACATCTGCTCGCTCTCCTCGCGGACCGTGGTCTACAAGGGCATGGTCACCGCGCCGGTGCTGCCCGAGTTCTATCCGGACCTGCAGGACCCCGGCTTCGTGAGCCACTTCGCCGTGCTGCACCGCCGCTTCAGCACCAACACGGCGCCCAAGTGGAGCCTGGCGCAGCCGATGCGCCTGCTGGCGCACAACGGTGAGATCAACACGCTGCTCGGCAACCTCGCGTGGATGCGCGCGCGAGAGCCGGAGCTGGCGGCTCCGGCCTGGGGCGCGCGCATCGCCGAGCTGCTGCCCGCCGTGCACGGAGACAGCAGCGACTCCGGCGCCCTCGACAAGTTCGTCGAGCTGCTCGTGCGCAGCGGACGCACGCCACTCGAGGCGCTGATGATGGCCATGCCGGCCGCGGGCGCCGCCGGCGACGCCCGCGTCGCCGAGTTCTACGACTACTACGCCGGCGTGCAGGAGGCGTGGGACGGCCCGGCGCTCGTCGCCTTCGCCGACGGCCGGCACGCCGGCGCCTGCGTGGACCGCAACGGCCTGCGCCCGGCGCGCTACGCGCGCACCCGCTCCGGCCTGCTGGCGCTCGCCTCCGAGGCCGGCGCCGTCGACCTGCCCGGGGAGGAGATCGTCGAGAAGGGCCGCCTCGGCCCCGGCCAGATGATCGCCGTGGAGTTCGAGCACGGGCGGCTGCTGCGCGACGACGTCGTCAAGACCTCCGTCGCGTCCCGCCGCCCGTACGGCACGTGGCTCGGCCAGCGCCGGTCGCTGGCGGCGCAGCCGTTCGCGCCCGCCGGCCCCGGCGCCGCTGCCGCGGACCTCCTGCTGCGCCAGGCCAGGGCCGGCTTCACCGCCGAGGACGTGGAGCTCATCGTCAGGCCGATGGCCCGGAACGCCAAGGAGCCCCGGTTCTCGATGGGCAACGACGC
>JBLMXT010000249.1:0-4312 GCA_050257915.1 Deltaproteobacteria bacterium | reverse complement strand
CCGAGCGGCGCCACCCTGGCGCGCGCCGTACCCAGCGTCGCCGTGCTCCTGGCGGCCGACCTGGCGACCGGCTGGGCCGCCGGGGCGGGCTCGTGGACGGCGCTGGTCGTCGTGATCATCTGCGTCATCGACGGCCTGGCGGACGGCGTCTTCGCCTGGCAGCGCGCCCGCGCCTCGTTCGCCGCGGGCTCGGCGACGGACCCTCGCGACGCCGTGCTGGTACGCGAGTTCGTGCGCACCTACCTCATCGTCGTCGGCGCCCAGGCCGTCGTCGCCTACATGGTCTTCAGCGGCATGCTGCTCAAGCCGGGCGGGGAGGCGCCCGACGCCCCCGGCGCCGCGTTCGTCACCTGGCAGTACTGGGCGGTGGTCGGGGCGCTCGCGGGCATGCGCGCGTTCATCTACTGGTGGGACTTCGTGCGCGGGGGCGAGGCCTCGGTGATCCCTCCGGAGGCGGCGGTGGCGGAGCCGCTGCGCCGCCTCTTCGTGCTGCAGTTCGGCGTGCTGGCCGGCGCGCTGCTCGTCTACTGGCTGTTCGACTCGTCGCTCACCGGCCTCGCCGTCCTCCTGATCGCCAAGACGGCCGCCGACCTCGTGCTGGCGGTGCTCGAGCGCCTGCGCGCCGCGCGCATCACCGCCGCGGTGGACGCCGGCGTGCGGCCGGCGCCGAGGCCGGCGCCGCGACAGCGCGCCCGCCGCGGCGGGCGCAAGCGGCGCCGCTGACGAGCCGGCCTTGCCCACGGAGACGAGGTCAACTACGATATCGACATACCACGATGCGATATGCGCCACGGTTCCGCGGCGGCGGGTGTGACGCCTGGTCCAACCGGGAGCTTCGCTCGTGACGCGGCGTCGGTCGCGCACGATTGCCACACTTCGCGCGCGCGGTCTACGATTGTGGTCAATGGGGAGCCTGCCCCCCGGCGTGGGGGCGCGATTCTGTGAGGGGGTACTCATCTTGAGCGCTAAGCAGCGCGAGACGGCCAACGTCGGCTCGGGCCTGTGGAAGGGCATCGGCATGTGGGCCTGGATCCTCTTCCGCATCAGCGGCCTCGTCCTCGCCGTCTACCTGTTCGTCCACATCTGGGTCATCTCGCAGGGGCGCGTGTCCGGCGCCGAGACGCTCGACGACTTCTTCGCGTTCTTCGACAAGCCGTTCCTCGTCTTCCTCGAGTCGGTGCTGGTGGCGGCGGTGCTCTACCACGCCCTCAACGGCGTGCGGATCCTGCTGATGGACGTCGGGGTCGGCATCCACCGGCACAAGGCCGTGTTCTGGGTCTGCATGCTCGTCGCGGCGCTCGCGGTGTGGGGGTTCGCCTACAAGGCCATCCCCCTGATCTTCTAGGAGGGCGGGAGTGAGAACCGAGACACTCGATCGCAGCCGTGGCGGGATGTGGCCCTGGCTGGGCCAGCGCGTCACCGCGGTCGTCATCATCGTCACCATCATGGTCCACCTGGTGCTGACGCACTTCGTCGCCATCGGCGAGCTCAGCTTCGACAACATCGGCGAGCGGCTCGCGTCCACCGCCGTGCTCGTCAACGACCTGCTGCTGCTCGTCGCCGTCGTCTACCACGCGCTGAACGGCATCCGCATGGTCGCCCTCGACTGGGGTCTCACCGGCTCCGGTCTGCGGCGGGGGTTCGACGCGGTCCTCTGGATCGCCGGCATCGTCGCCGTCGCCTACGGCACCTGGGCCCTCTGGGTCTGGGTGAGCTGAGGGGGAGCGCATGCCACACCATCAGCTCATCGTGGTCGGCGGCGGGCTCGCGGGGCTCCGCGCCGCCGTGGAGGCCAAGGCGGCCGGCCTGGACGTGGCGATCCTCAGCCAGGTCCATCCCGGCCGCAGTCACTCCGGCGCCGCGCAGGGCGGCATCAACGCGGCGCTCGCCAACCACCCCGACGGCCACGACGACACGCCCGAGAAGCACGCCTTCGACACCGTCAAGGGCAGCGACTACCTGGCCGACCAGGACGCCGCCATCCAGATGACCAGCGACGCTCCGGGCGTCATCTTCGAGATGGACCACTGGGGCTGCCCTTTCAGCCGCCTGGACGACGGGCGCATCGCCCAGCGGCCGTTCGGCGGCGCCGGGTTCCCCCGGACCTGCTACGGCGCCGACAAGACCGGCCACTACCTGCTGCACACGCTCGTCGAGCGCGCCTACGAGCGCCGCATCCAGATGTATGTCGAGGTGTTCGTCACCGCGCTGATCGTCGACGAGGGCCGCTGCCGCGGAGTGGTCGCCTACGACATGATCGGCGGCGGCTTCGAGGCCTTCACGGCCGACGCCGTGGTCATGGCCACGGGCGGCGCCGGCCGCATCTACGCCAACTCCACCAACGCCATCATCAGCACCGGCGGCGGGGCGGCGATCGCCTACCACGCCGGCGTGCCCATGGAGGACATGGAGTTCATCCAGTTCCACCCCACCGGGCTGCTCACCACGCACATCCTCATGTCCGAGGCCTGTCGCGGCGAGGGCGGGTACCTCGTCAACGACGAGGGCGAGCGCTTCATGGCCAGGTACGCGCCCAAGGCGATGGAACTCGCGCCACGCGATATCACAGCGCGCTCGATCACCACCGAGATCAACGAGGGCCGCGGCATCGGCGGCGCCGACTTCGTGCACCTCGACCTCCGGCACCTGGGCGCCGAGCGCATCCTCGAGCGGCTGCCGGGTATCCGCGACATCGCCATCCACTTCGAGGGCGTGGACCCCATCGAGGAGCCCATCCCGATCAAGCCGGTGCAGCACTACACCATGGGCGGGATCGACACCGACGTGGACGGGCGCACGAAGCTGCCGGGGCTCTACGCCGCCGGCGAGTGCGCCTGCGTCAGCGTCCACGGCGCCAACCGGCTCGGCGGCAACTCGCTGCTCGAGACCGTCGTCTTCGGGCGCCGCGCCGGCATGGCCGTCGTGGCCGACCTCGACGGCGGGTCGCCGGCGGGGGACGCCTCCGCCGCCGGCCGCGCCGCCGTCGCCGCCATGGAGGCGCGCGTCGGCGAGCTCGCGGCGCGCGGCGCGGACGGGGCCGACGCCTACGCCATCCGCGCCGAGATGATCGCCACCACGCGCGACTACTTCGGCGTGTTCCGCGACGACGCCGTGATGCGCACCGGGCTCGAGACCCTGCGCCGCCTCAAGGAGCGCTGCAGCCGGATCGGGCTGCGCAACGCCGGCGGCGTGTTCAACCTCGACCTCATGCGCACGCTCGAGCTCGAGGGCATGGTCGACCTCGCCCTCTGCGTGGCCGAGGGCGCCTGGGCGCGCACCGAGTCGCGCGGCTCGCACTCGCGCACCGACCACCCGGCGCGTGACGACGAACGCTGGCTCAAGCACACGCTGGCGTACTACACGCCCGAGGGACCGCGGCTCGAGTACGTTCCCGTCGCCCTCGGCACCTTCGAGCCACAGGAGCGGAAGTACTGATGCGGACCGTCACCTTCCACATCAAGCGCTACGACCCGGCCCGGGACGAGAAGGGCGCGGCGCGCATGCAGTCCTACGAGATCCCCTACGAGACGAGCCTCACGGTCCTCGAGGGCCTGTTCCACATCCAGGAGAACCTGGACGGCTCGCTGGCGTTCCGCTACTGCTGCCGCGCCTCCATCTGCGGCTCGTGCGCGATGTACATCAACGGCCGCTACCGGCTCGCCTGCCAGACCAACATCGTGCACCTGCACACCGACCAGGTCGACATCCAGCCGCTGCCGCACCTGCCGCTGGTCAAGGACCTGGTCTGCGACATGACCGACTTCTTCGCCAAGTACGAGTACATCCAGCCGTGGCTCATCCGCAAGAGCGAGGCGCCGACGAAGGAGATGCTGCAGTCGCCGGCCGACCGCCACAAGCTCAACATGCCCATCGACTGCATCCTCTGCGGCGCCTGCTACAGCAGCTGCCCTTCGGTCTGGACCGAGGACAACTACCTGGGGCCGGCGGCGCTGCTCAAGGCCTACCGCTTCGAGGTCGACTCCCGCGACGAGGCGCGCCGGGACCGCCTGCCGCAGTGGGACAACGAGCGCGGCGTCTACCGCTGTCACACCATCACCAACTGCTCGGAGGCCTGCCCGAAGGAGCTGAACCCCACGGAGGGCATCCAGTGGCTGAAGATGGCGGCCGTGCGGCGGAGGTTGTTCGGCAAGGCGAAGTGACGGCCGCGGTCAGAGGCCGTCGAGCGTGGCGATGAGCACGCCCGCCACGGTGACCACGGCCGCGAGCGTGAGCCGCAGGCCCGGGCGCTCGCGCAGCAGGACGACGCCGAAGACGATCGAGAACACCGGCGTCGTCGCCATGATCAGCATCG
>JBLMXT010000248.1:0-2696 GCA_050257915.1 Deltaproteobacteria bacterium | reverse complement strand
GGTCGGCGATCACGGCGTGGTCCACACCGTGCAGCGGCCGCCCGCCTGCCACGTGGATGGTGCTGGTACCGGCGCCCTCGATCTCTGCGCCCAGACCGCACAGGAACGCGCAGAGGTCAATGATCTCCGGTTCACGGGCGGCGTTCTCGATCACCGTCTCGCCCTCGGCGGCGGTCGCCGCCATGACGAGATTCTCGGTGGCTCCCACGCTCGGGTAGTCCAGCGGTACCGCCGCGCCCTTGAGGCCGTCGCTGTGCACGCGGATGAAGCCGTGGTCGATGTCGATGTGGGCGCCGAGCTTCTCGAGGCCGCGGATGTGGAAGTCGATCCTCCGCGGCCCGATGTTGCAGCCGCCCGGCATGGCGATGGTGGCCTCGCCGAGGCGCGCCACGAGCGGGCCCATGACGATGATGCTGGCGCGCATCGTGCGCACGAGCTCGTAGGGAGCACAGCCGGTGAGTCCGGCGCCGGCCTGCACGCGCAGCGCGTCGCCCTCTCCCTCGGCATCGGCGCCGAGGGCGCGCAGCATCGTCACCATCGTGGCCACGTCGGTGATCCGCGGGACACGGCGGATGACGCAGGGGTCGGTGGTGAGCAGGCTGGCGGCGAGCAGCTTGAGGGCGGAGTTCTTTGCCCCGGAGAGGACGACCTCGCCCTCCAGCCGCCGGCCGCCGCGCACCTCGAGGCGCGCGTCGTGTTCGCTCGAGCCGTCCATCAGACGCTCAGTAGTATAGCCGGTGAACCTGCGGCGCACCGCCAGTTGACCTGCCTGCGGGAGTCAATAATGTGGGGTGTGCCTTCGGCGCCCCCCACGTCAGTGCGCCTGCGGCGACTAATCGGTGAACCTGCGGCGCACCGCCAATCGACCCATCGTGCGGACATCACAGTCGGACCGCGCGGGGCGCGGCGTCTCAGCGGGCGCGTCTGGCGACGTTGAGGCGGTTCTCGGCGCGCTTGAGCGCCTGCTCGGCGCGGAAGTAGTCCACCTCGGCCTGCGCGCCCAGATCGCCGCTCTCCTTCATGCGCTCACGGGCGCGCTCCTGCGCCTCCTCCGCGCGCGCGATGTCGATCGCGCCGGCGAGCTCGCCGTGGTCGACGACGACAAGCACCCGGTCGAAGAGGACCTGCGCGTACCCGATGCCGGTGGCGATGTAGTCCCAGTCGTCCGTGACCGTGCGGACGCGCGTCTCGCCGATGGCCAGCAGCGTCACCAGCGGCTGGTGGCGCGGGAGGATGCCCAGCTCGCCGTCCACACCGGGGAGCACCACCATCGCGACGTCCCCCGCGTACACCTGACCGTCGGGTGTGACGACCTCGACCTGGAGTGTGCGCTCGTCGCTCACCTCGCTCCTCTCACGCGTCGGCGCCGGAGAGCGTCTTGGCCTTCTCGACCGCCTCCTCGATGCCGCCGACCATGAAGAAGGCCTGCTCGGGAAGGTCGTCGCACTTGCCCTCGACGACGTCCTTGAAGCCACGCACCGTGTCGGCGAGCGGTACGTACTTGCCCGGTGTGCCGGTGAACGCCTCGGCGACGGTGAACGGCTGGCTGAGGAAACGCTCGATCTTCCGGGCGCGCTGCACGATGACCTTGTCCTCGTCGGAGAGCTCGTCCATGCCGAGGATGGCGATGATGTCCTGCAGCTCCTTGTAGCGCTGCAGGATCTCCTGGACGCGGAGCGCGACCTCGTAGTGCTCGTCGCCCACGGCGTCGCGCGTGAGGATGCGCGAGTTGGAGTCGAGCGGGTCGACCGCCGGGTAGATGCCCTTCTCCGAGATGGCGCGGGAGAGCGTGGTGGTGGCGTCGAGGTGGGTGAAGGTGGCGGCCGGCGCCGGGTCGGTGAGGTCGTCGGCCGGCACGTAGATTGCCTGCACCGAGGTCACCGAGCCGCGCTTGGTGGAGGTGATGCGCTCCTGGAGCTCGCCCATCTCGTTCGCGAGGGTGGGCTGGTACCCGACGGCGCTCGGCATGCGGCCGAGGAGCGCCGAGACCTCGGAGCCCGCCTGGACGAAGCGGAAGATGTTGTCGATGAAGAGCAGCACGTCCTGGCCGCCGGCCTCGCGGAAGTACTCCGCCACGGTGAGACCGGCCAGGCCGACGCGGAGTCGCGCTCCCGGGGGCTCGTTCATCTGGCCGAAGATGAGGGCCGTCTTGGCGAGCACCCCGGACTCCTGCATCTCGGTCCAGAGGTCGTTGCCCTCGCGCGTGCGCTCGCCCACGCCGCAGAACACCGAGTAGCCGCCGTGCTGCGTGGCGATGTTGTTGATGAGCTCCTGCACGATGACGGTCTTGCCCACGCCGGCGCCGCCGAAGAGGCCGATCTTGCCGCCCTTCACGTAGGGGGCGAGCAGGTCGACGACCTTGATGCCGGTCTCGAACAGCTCGTCGGTGGGATCCAGCTCATCGAACGACGGCGCCGGCCGATGGATCGGCCAGTGCTCCGCGTCGGTGAGCGGCTCGCCCTTGTCGATGGTGTTGCCGTTGACGTCGATGAGGCGTCCGAGCGTGGCCTCGCCCACCGGTACGGTCATCGGGGCGCCGGTGTCGATGACCTCGGTGCCGCGCGCGAGGCCGTCGGTGGCGTCCATGGCGACGGCGCGGACCTTGTCGTCACCGAGGTGCTGCTGCACCTCGCAGATCACTTCGTTGCCGTCGCCCTCGCCGATGCGCACCTTGAGGGCGTTGTAGATGGCCGGGA
>JBLMXT010000247.1:0-5192 GCA_050257915.1 Deltaproteobacteria bacterium | reverse complement strand
CACACGCACCGCGCCGCACGAGCACGGTGGCGATCACGAGTGAAGGGATCCACAGGAGGCCGAGCAGCCACCAGTGACCATCGAGGACGACCGGGTCGGTCCAGACCCGGGCGATGGTGGCCGGCGACATCGCGCCCGCGAGCGCGAATTGGGAGTTCGCCTGGTGCAGTGGCGACCCGTCCCAGCCGAGGATGAAGAATGGCACGACGTAGAAGGCGAAGACGCCGGCGGTGACCACGGCGGCGTAGCGCAGCGCACGGGGCAGGCTGACGGCGGCGATCGCCAGCAGGACGGCGAGGAGCAGCGGCGCGGCGGTCGGCTTGACGCAGACCGCGAGCGCCACCGTGACCGCCGAGAGGTCGCGCCGGCCGGAGGCGACGAGCAGGACCGCCGCGAGGGCGAGGACGGCGACGATCGGGTCGATCTGGCCGCGGACTGCCGCGACGTAGATCAAGAAGGGGTTGAAGAGGATGGCGAGCCACGCCCGGCGGACGAGGAGGGGCGCGGCGCCCAGGTTGTGAAGCGACGCGCCCGACAGGTACGCGAGGCCGATGCCGGCGGCGATGACCGGCAGCTTGATGGCCACCGCGTACAGTTGCAGGTTCGGCACGACGGCGTAGGTCACCCGGTAGATGCCGCCGAGCAGCAGCGGCCACGGCGGCGGGTAGCCGATCGTGGCGAAGTCGCGGAAGAAGGCGGCGTGGAACACGGCGCTGAGGTCCTGCGGCACGTAGGGGCTGTGACCGGTCGCGACCAGGTAGCCCGCCGCCTCGAAGACGGTCCTGTCGTAGGACCTGTGCAACGGGATCGCCGCCAGGGCGAGCTGCAGGAGGATGGCGAGCACCAGAAAGCGGCGGTCCGGCGTGCGCAGCCACGCCCAGGCGCCGCCCGTCCACGGCGAGTCCCGCGAGTCGACGGTGGCGGCGCTCCGCCGGCTCATCACGCCGGCCTCTCGTCCCTCACAGGAACCCGCGGAGGCGCTGCGCCGCTGCGTTGGCGAGGCGCAGTTCCACGGGGAATCCGAAGGCACGGTGACGCCAGCGCAGCCGGGCCGCGCCGCACATCGCGCCGTAGGCCGTCTTGAAGGCCACGCCATGCTCGTCGATCCGCGACTGCGGATAGAACGCCCAGCGCGTGACCGCGGAGATCGAGCGTAGCTTCTCCACGTACTCCCGGGTGTGCCACGGCGGCAGGAAGTGGAACACTTCGATCTGACCCCATTCCGCGAGCGACCGCGGCGGCGCGAACTCCGGCGGCAGCTCGTCGAGCAGCGGGCTCGGGAACGGCGTGTACAGGAAGATCCCGTAGTGCTGCGTGCGCGGGTTGGCGCGCCCCATCGCGTCCATGAGGTCGAACGTCTTCTCCATGTCGGCGTAGGTCTCGCCGGGGAGGCCGCTCAGCCACGAGACGAAGGGGTCGATGGACGGCGCCCAGCGGCGGAGGTTGGTGACGGACGTGAGGATCTCCTCGGCCGAGACCTCCTTGCAGACGACGTCCTGCATGCGCGCCGAGCCGCTCTCACCGCCGAAGTCGAGCTCCATGCAGCCGGCGCGTTCGACGAGGCCCAGGAACTCGGCGTCGTACTTCGCCAGGTAGTCGAAGCGGCAGTTGGCGCGCCAGCGGAACTTGAGGCCGCGGCTGAGGATGAGCTCGCAGATGGCCTCGACACGCTTGCGGTCGACGAAGAAGTTGTCGTCGACCGGGTCGAGGATCTTCGCATGCGGGAAGCGGCGCAGCAGCCACTCCATCTCGTTGACGACGCGCTCGGGGCTCTTGCCGCGCCAGCGACGTTTGTTGAAGGCGGTGTTGTAGCAGAAGCCGCAGCGGCTGGGGCAGCCGCGGCTGGTCTGCAGGTGGACGCGCCCTGCCTGCAACGTCGAGTAGAGCGGGAGCGGCAGCAGGTCGTAGGGCAGCTCGACCGGGATGGCGTCGAGGTCGCCGAGCGCGGCGTCCGGGGTGGAGCGGACGGACGGGCCGGAGCCGTTGCCGTCGCCAGTCGCGAAGGTGATCCCGGCGACCGTCTCGAGCGGCGCGCCGGCCGCGAGCGCGTCGGCCAGCGGGGCGACGACGAGCTCGCCCTCGCCGCGGACGACGACGTCCACGCGCTCGTCCGCGGCCGTCTGCTCGGGCAGGAGCGTGGGGTGCACGCCGCCCCAGACGATGGGCGTCCCCGGCCGTTCCACCCGCACGAAGTCGGCGAACTCGAGGCCGTAGCGTATCTGCGGCCCGCTCATCGCCGTGATGCCGACGAAGACGGGGTCGCCCAGCGGGAGTGTGTGGTAGTCGCCCAAGCGGAGGTCGGCGATGCGCGGGCGGTAGCCCGCCCCGGCGAGCGCGGAGGCCACGTGCAAGAGCTGGAGCGGCACCTGCGGGTCCGGCGCGCGATGCCGCCCCGGGAAGACGAGGAGGACCTCCGGACCCTCACCCATACGTCACCACGTAGACCCAGACGCCCAGCACCGTGGCCAGCAGGTAGGCCACGTAGGCGGCACGCATCCAGCTCTTGTATCGGGCGACGCTCTCCCCTCGCACCGTGAGCTGGTTGGCGCGGATGACGACGAACAGCCCGAGCACGACGCCGACGAGGCCGGCCACCGCGTGCACCGTGACCAGGGCGTCGATGGACTTGGACAGGTTGCCGGGCAGGCCCGGGCGCACGTACAGCCAGTACGAGCGGATCATCCACGCGACCACCGGGATCGCGTTGAGGATGACGGCCGTCGTCTGCACCCAGCGGTGCGCCGTGTAGCGCCCTGTGCGCGCGAGCACGATGCCGACGGTGAGCAGGACGAACGCCACGAGCATGATGACGAGCGCGAGGTCGGCGCCGACACTGCCGTTCGTGCCGAGGAATCCTGCGCCGTTCAGATAGGCGACCATGCGAGACCTCCGAGAGTGCTGCCTGCGACGAGCGTAGTCTCGCCGCGTCCGGAGGACAACGTCGACGCCGGGGACGGATCAGCTTCGAGCAGGCATTTGTTGGCCTCGCACTGTGCTGTAGGCTGAGACCGCAGGCGTCCCGGAGGTCAACTTGGCGACCACGGTCGGAGCGCGCGTCGATCGAGTGAGTGGGTTTCCTCGTCTGATGGGACGGGTGGCGGCGCTGGGCCGCCATCGTGTGCTGGTCACGGTGCTTGTGATCGCAACGATCGCTGGTGCGCTCCTGCTCGACCTCGCGATCCCCAGTTATCCCATCGCCGGGTTCTATCTGGTGCCCGTGACACTCGCCGCGCTCACGATGCGCGTGCGGACCACGCTTGCGGTGAGCATCCTCTGCCTGGCCCTCGCGCTCTACGTCATCGTGATCCAGGACCGCTGGGACGGCCCCACCATCACCGTGGTCTGCTTCAGCGTCCTCAGCGGCGCCGCGCTGATCGCCTTGTCGTATCTGTTCAAGCAGGTCGACCAGTTGTACGAGACGGAGCGGACCACCACGGAGATGCTCGAGTCGCTGGCCGCCCAGCTGCAGACCCTGCAGGAGGTCGTGGTCCTCGACTCGGACCGGCCGCTGTCCGATCTGCTGCGCCGCGTGATCGACCAGGCCAGCCAACTGCTGGGGAGCGACGGCTGCTGCGTCTACCGCTACGACCCGCAGCAGGACATCCTCGAGGTGGCCGCCGCGAGCGGTCTGTCGTCGTGCGGCGGCACGATGCCGGCGACGGCGCGCGACGAGCCCGTCGCCCGTGCGCTCGCCGGGCACGCCCCGGTCGCGGTCCCCAGGGCGCAGGAGGGCGGCGCGCTGCTCGCCGTGCCCCTCCTCGTACGCAGCGAGGCTTACGGCGTGCTCGCGCTCACCTACCGCGAGGAGCGCGCGTTCACCGACCTCGACGTCCGCCTCGCCGCGTCCTTCGGCGGGCAGGTCGCGCTGGCCATCGAGAACGCCCGCCTGCGCGACGAGATCGGGCAGGCGGCCGCCGCCACCGAGCGCTCGCGGCTGGCGCGTGACCTGCACGACTCCGTGACGCAGTCGCTGTTCGCCGCGAGCCTCAAGGCCGAGGCGGTCCGCCGCCGCTGGCGGCCGAGCAGCAGCGAGGCGCGCGACAACGTGGAAGACGTGGAGCGGCTCGCGCGCGGGGCGCTCGCCGAGATGCGCACCCTGCTCCTCGAGATGCGTCCGGACGCGCTCGCCGAGGCGTCGCTCGCCACGCTCATCGAGCAGCTTGCGGCGGCCACCGAAGGAGGCTCGCGCGTGACCGTGCACGTGGACCTGCGCGGGAGCGCGCCGCCGCCCCAGGACGTCAGCGTGGCCCTGTTCCGCATCGCCCAGGAGGCGCTCCAGAACGTGAACCGCCATTCCGGCGCGACCGAGGCGTGGGTTATGCTCGACATGACGGGATCCACGGTGCGCTTGTCCGTGCGCGACGACGGGCACGGGTTCGACGTGGCGGCCGTGACGCCGGAGCACCTCGGGCTCGCGATGATGCGGGAGCGCGGGGAGGACGCGCACGTGGAGGTCACGGTCGAGAGCGCGCCGGGCGCCGGCACCACGGTGACCGCGGTCTGGCGCCAGGACGAGCAACCATGAGCGAGGGAGGCGGCGTGCCCACAGGCGCAGGCGAGCAGAGGATCAAGGTCGTCATCGTCGACGACCACGTGCTGGTGCGCAGCGGCCTCGAGGTCGTGTTGGGCATGTTCGACGACATCGAGCTGGCCGGCCAGGCCGGCGACGGCGAGGAGGCCGTGCGGCTGTGCCGGGAGCTCCGCCCCGACGTCGTCCTCATGGACCTCGTCATGCCGGGCGTGTCCGGGGTGGAGGCGACGCGGCAGATCCTCGCGGCGTCGCCCGGCACCAGGGTCGTCGCCCTCACGAGCTTCACCGACGACGACCTCATCGGCGAGACGTTGCGCGCCGGCGCCATCGGCTACCTCATGAAGAACGTCAGCGCCGACCAGCTCGCCGACGCCGTGCGCGCGGCGCACGCCGGGCGCTCCACGCTGGCTCCGGAGGCGGCCGACGCGCTCGTGCGCTCGGTCTCTGCGCCGCCGCCGGGCGCCGACTCGCTCACCGCCCGGGAGCGGGAGGTGCTCAAGCTCATGGCGGACGGGCTCACCAACGCCGACATCGCCGAGCGCCTCGTCATCGGCGTCGCCACGGTCAAGACCCACGTCAGCAGCATCATCTCCAAGCTCGGCGTCTCCACGCGCACCGAGGCCACGGCGCTGGCCATCCGCCGCGGCCTCGTCTGACGGGC
>JBLMXT010000246.1:0-4339 GCA_050257915.1 Deltaproteobacteria bacterium | reverse complement strand
CGCGCAGAAGTCGCGGACCTCGTGCGCGGGTACGCCGAGCCGGCCCATGCCCGTGTCGAACTTGACGTGGACGCGGACGCCGAGGCGGGCGGCCTCGGCGATGAACGGCGCCGACCAGGCCACGACCTCGGCGCCGGCGGCGGCCGCCCGCTCGAGCCCGGTGCCGGTGAGCGGGCCGAAGATGAGGATCGGCGCGTCGAACCCCGCCGCCCGCAGGTCCTGTGCCTCGGGCGCCGTCGCCACGCCGAGCCAGGTGGAGCCGGCCTCGAGCGCGGCGCGCGCGTCGGGCACGGCGCCGTGGCCGTATCCGTTCGCCTTGACGACGGCGCAGTGCGCGGCGCCGCCCGGCAGGTCGCGCATCAGGCGGCGGACGTTGTGGCGGATCGCCTCGAGGTCGACCTCGGCGACGGCGCGGTGTCGTCCTGCGAGCACTCAGAGCCCCAGGATCTTCATGATGTCGTGACGGGTGACGATGCCGACGACCGCCTCACCCTCCACCACCGGCACCCGGTCGAACTTGTGCTTGGACATCAGGGTGGCGGCGGCACGCGCCGGGTCGTCGGGAGCCACGGTCTTCACCTCGTCGGTCATGAGCTGCCCCACGGTTGCCGCGGACGCCTTCTCGAGCTGCTCCTTGAACTTCTTCTGGCTGCCGAGGTAGATGATGCTGTCGAAGAGTTCGAAGTAGTGCGGCATCTGGATGTCGGCGTCCAGAGCCATGAGGTCGCCCTCGGTGACGATGCCGACCAGCCTGTCGTCGTCGACCACGGGCACGCCGCCGATCCGCTGGTCGCGGAAGAGGGCGGCGAGGTCCTTGACGGTCATGCTCGACGGCACCGAGACCACGGGCGTGGTCATGATGTCGCGGACGAGCGCTTCGCCCTCGGACGCGGGGTCAGTGGTGCTCATGGCTCTCCTCCTGTGGACCGGCCTTGAGCCGCTCCACGGCGGCGGGCAGGGAGTGGAACAGGTCGCTCGCCACCATGGCCTCGGTGCCGACGGCCTCTTCGGCCGCCAGGTCGGCGGCCAGGCCGTGCAGGTACGCGCCGAGACAGGCGGCGTCCGTGCCCGGCAGGCCCTTCGCGAGCTGGGCGACGATGACGCCGCTGAGCACGTCGCCCGTGCCCGGCGTGGCGAGGCCGGGGTTGCCGGTCGGGACGACGTAGGCCCGCCCCGAGGAGTCGGCGACGATGGTCGCCTCGCCCTTGAGGACGACGGTCACGTCGCCGCGCTTGGCGGCGGAGCGGGCGCACTCGAGGCGCTGGGCCGCGACCTCGGCCGCCGGGCGGCCGATCAGGCGGCCCAGCTCGCCCTCGTGCGGGGTGATGACCGTAGGCTGCGCGCGCCCGGCGAGGAGCTCGAGCTTGTCGCCGAGCGCGAACAGGCCGTCGGCGTCGAGCAGCAGCGGCCGGTCCACGCCGAGCAGCTCGCGCACCAGCAGCCGCGCCTCGTCGGCGCGCCCGAGACCGGGGCCGACGGCGACGGCTCCGAGCTGGTCGGCCTGCTCGAAGAGCGCCGGGCGGGCGGCCAGGCCGAACTGGCCGTCGACGCCGGGGACGGTCACGGTGATGACCTCGGCGAAGGGCTTCTGCGCGCCGGCGCCGTCGGGCAGCGCGGCGTGCACCAGGCCGGCGCCGCCCCTGAGGGCCGCGAACGCGGCCATGTGGGCGGCGCCCTCCATGCCCTTCGACCCGCCCACGACGAGGACGGTGCCGACCGAGCGCTTGTGGTCGAGCGAGCCCTTGGGCAGCACCAGCTCGCCCATCGCCTCGTCGGTGAGCAGCCACACGCCCGGGTCCTGGTCGCAGAGCGCCGGGATGCCGATCGGCGCGATCACGACCTCGCCCGAAAGCGCGCCTCCGGGCGTGACGAAGTGGCCGACCTTGGCGGCGTGCAGGGTCACGGTGAGGTCGGCCTCGACGGCGGGTCCGTGCACGGCGCCGGTGCTCGCGCCGACGCCGCTCATGATGTCGACGCTCACCACGGCGCCAGGCGCCTCGTTCATCAGCTCGATGGCGGCGGCGGCCGGCCCCTTGGCCGCGCCGGTGAAGCCGGTGCCGAAGATCGCGTCCACCACGACATCGGCCATCTCCGTGAGCACCATCGTGTCTTCGGCGAGCGCCCCGTCGTCGTCCGTCGCGGGGCGCACGTCCACCCCGAGCCGGACGAGGATGTCCAGGTTCAGCTTCGCGTCGCCCCCGTACTCGGCCGGCGCCGCCAGCAGGAACACGGTGACCTCGCAGCCCGCGTCGAACAGCTCGCGCGCGACCACGAACCCGTCCCCACCGTTGTTGCCCTTGCCGGCGAAGACCACGGCCTCCTCGGGCGCGTAGCGCTCGAGGATCTCGGTCGCCACCGCGAGCCCGGCGCGCTCCATCAGGTGCCCGCCGGGGATGCCGATGCCGTCGATCGCCAGCCCGTCGACCTTCTGCATGCCGTCGGCGGTGTACAGCCCCATCAGCAGGGACTCATCCATCCGCGTCCTCCTTGAGTGCGGCGGCAACGGCGTACGCCATGCCGCCGGTGTGGCTCAGCGAGACCTCGACCCTCGTCACGCCCAGACGCCGCGCGATGTCGGCCACGCCGCCGTGCAGCGCGATGAGGGGCTTTCCACCCGAGAGTACCTCGATGTCGCGCCACACGAACCCGATGATACCGATTCCAAGCGCCTTGCCGACCGCCTCCTTGGCGGCGAAACGGGCGGCGTAGCGCGACCAGGGATCGGCGAAGCCGTCGCAGTACGCGCGCTCCTGCTCGCTGAAGAGCCGCTCGTAGGCGCGCGGCAGCCGCTCGAGCAGCCTGCGGATGCGCGCGGCCTCGGTCACGTCGATGCCGAGGCCGAACAGCAGGCCGCCCGGCGGGATCTGCGGAAAGCCAATCCCCCCGCCCGCCTCATCCATGAGTCCACCGGTCACACGGGCCATTGTATCCGCCCGCCCCGGTTCTCCTGCGCACCGACGCTCCCATTGGGCCTCACCTGGTCGCCGCCCCCGGATCCCCCTGCCGGGGCACACCATGGAGTGTGGAGTCGTGCATGGCGTCACCGGTGACGTCTTGGATGGCGTCACTGCGCGCCGCACTATGCCCCGGGCCCCGCCCCTACTCGACCGTCACGGTCTTGGCGAGGTTCCGGGGCTGGTCCACATTGAGCCCCTTGATGCCGGCGATGTGGTAGGCCAGGAGCTGCAGAGGGATCACCGTGAGGATCGGCGCGAGGTGGTGGTCGGTCTTCGGCACCCAGAGGACGTCCTTGGAGAGCTCCCCGATCACGTCGTTGCCGTCGGTCGCCACGGCGATGACGTCGGCGCCCCGCGCGCGCACCTCTTCGATGTTGCTCACGAGCTTGCCGAACACAGGCCCGTCGTCGGCGACGACCACGACGGGGGACTCGGTGTCGAGGAGGGCGATCGGGCCGTGCTTCATCTCTCCGGCGGCGTACGCCTCCGTGGGGATGTAGCTGATCTCCTTGAGCTTGAGCGCGCCCTCGAGGCAGACGGCGAAGCCCATGCCGCGGCCGAGATAGAGGAAGAAGCGCTCGTCGTGGTAGCGCTCGGCGATCTGCCTGATGGCGCTCGGGCGGGCGAGCAGTTGCTCGGCCAGCTCGGGCACCGTGCGCAGCTCGTGGCCGAGCCGCTTGAGCTCGGCCTCGCCCATCGAGCCGCGCGCCCAGGCGAGACGCAGGGCGAGGAGCAGCAGGGCGGCGACCTGGGCGGTGTGCGTCTTGGTCGCCGCCACCCCGATCTCCAGGCCCGCGCGCGTGAACAGCACGAAGTCGGCGTCGCGGGTCGCCTGGCTCCCCATGATGTTGGTGAGCGCGAGCACCGGCGATCCGGCCTCCCGCGCGAGCCGCATGGCGGCGAGCGTGTCGGCCGTCTCGCCCGACTGCGTGATGCCGATGACCAGCGTGTCCGGGTCGAACACCGGCTGTCGGTAGCGGAACTCGCTGGCGACGTCGATCTGGACGGGCACCCGCGCCAGCTGCTCGATCGCGTAGCTCACGATGAGGCCGGCGTGGAACGAGGTGCCGCAGGCGACGATGAAGATGCGCCGCAGGCGGCGCAGGAACTCGTCGCCGAGCCCGACGACCTCCGAGAGGTCGACGGTGCCGTCCTCGCGCAGCCGGCCGGCGAGGGTGTCGCGCAGGGCGGCCGGCTGTTCGTGGATCTCCTTGAGCATGAACGTCTCGTAGCCGGCCTTCTCGGCTGCGTCGTCGTCGCCGGGGAACTCCGTCTCCTCGCGGGCGAGGGGCTCGCCGGCGACGTCGGTGTACTCCGCGCCGCCGGCGCGGAGGGTGACGACGTCGCCGTCCTCGAGTACCACGACCCGGCGCGTGTGAGAC
>JBLMXT010000245.1:0-4551 GCA_050257915.1 Deltaproteobacteria bacterium | reverse complement strand
CTCGTCACCACCGACGGCTGCTGCGTGGAGATCTACGACCTCGAGACGGGCGAGAAGCGAGGCACGACGGCGGACGATGTGGCGACGATCAGCCGCGTCGTGGACGCGCTGCCCGAGGTCGACTTCTGTTGGCCGGCCGTCAGCGCCCAGGACCGGCCGGTGGAAGTGCGAGGCCTGCACGAGCTCTACCTCGCCGTCGCCAACACCGGCAAGCACGTGCAGACCGTGACGGTCGTAGAGCCAGAGCTCGCCGAGGTGGCGGTCGAGATGGCGCTGACGGTGAGCGGCTCGGAGGAGAGACTCCGCGCCGAGCCGCCGATCAGCGCCCTGCTCGGCACCGTGACGCCGCTGGGCAACGATGAGGGCACCCTCGAGGCCGGCCTGGTCTTCGCGCAGGCCGGCGTCCCCATCGGCTTCGTGACGATGCCGATGGGGGGCTCGACTACCCCGATCACCATGGCCGGCTCGCTCGTGGTCGGCGTCGCCGAGGCGCTCAGCTCGGTGTGCGCGATCCAGGCGGTGGCGCCCGGCGCGCCGGTGTTCATCTGTTTCATCCCGAGCGTGATGGACCTCAAGAGCGGCGACTTCACCGGCGGCGCGCCGGAGGACACCATCATGGCGGCGGCCGTCGGCGACGTGGGTCACTTCTACGGGCTGCCCACCCAGTGCGGCGTGAACTCGAGCGGCGCCAAGGAGCCCGGCTGGCAGTCGGCACTGGACGACACCACGACCACGTATCTCTCACTCGCCGCCGGCGTCGACATGCTCACGGGGGTGGGTATGGTCTCCGGCGGCCGGATCTTCAGCTACGAGGAGATGGCCCTCGGGGTCGAGACCCTCTCACATGCACGCGCGATCGCCGCCGGAGTGGACCTGACGTTCGCCGGCGGTACGGCCGGCGGACAGGCTCCGCCCGCTGCCCCATCCCTCGCCGTGGACAAGACCCATCGTCACTGGACCGCCGGCGGGCGGGAGACAGCGATCGACCGCGCGCACGAGCGTATCGCGGCGGCGGTCGCCGGACACCGCCCTCCCGCGCTCGCTCCCGCGGTCGACGCGGAGCTCAGGCGGCTCGCCGGCATCCACTGACGGGCCGCCGGGCGCACAGATACTCACAACTCGGGTCAAGACAGTGCGCCATCAGCCTCCGCGAGGGTTGTCTTTTGGGCTCGTTGCTGTATAAATCCAACTCGATACGTCGCGCTGGGGGAGTGTGGCGCGCAACGTCCTGACACAGGCGGTGGGGGCCGCCATCCGCGCATCCACACCCGTGGTCGGCGGCGTCGGGAAATGTCAGCCGGAAAGGACGGAGGCATGAGAAAGGGCAAGACCTACATCCTGGTGATCGCGCTGCTCGTCGCGGTCATCGCGCTCGCGGGCATCCTCGCCGCGTGCGGAGGGGACGACACCACGGACGGCGCCACCACCAGCCCAGCGGCATCAGAGCCGGCAGCGATCGAGGGTTCGGCGCTCGAGCGCGCCACGGCCATCCTCGGCCACGAGCCCACGGGCCTGGCCATGGAGATCGTCACCAAGGGCGAAGTCGTGGTCGCCAACGACTCCAACTACCCGCCGCAGAGCTACCTCGACCCCGACACCAACGAGATCATCGGCTTCGACGTCGACGTCGCCAAGGGTATGGCCGAGATCCTCGGCCTCGGCATCAAGTGGGAGCATCCCGCGTGGGAGACCATCCCGGGCGGCCTCAACAACGGCCGGTACGACGTCTCCATCGGCTCGATGACGATCACGCCCGAGCGCCAGGAGACCCTGGACTTCAGCGACCCGTACTACTACACGTCGGGTCAGGTCTTCGTGAAAAAGGGCGGCACGCAGATCACGGGCGTCGAGGACCTCGCCGGCAAGACCGTCGGCGTGGGCGCCGCGACGACTTACTACGACTACCTCAAGGCGAACTCTGAGGCGGACGTCAAGACGTACACCACCGACGCCGACGCGTTCCCGGACCTCCTCAACGGCAACCTCGACTTCGTCATGACCGCCGGCCCCACCGGCCAGCAGGCCATCCTCGAGGGCAAGGCCATGGAGTTCTCGGGCAAGCCCCTCTACTACGAGGACCTCGCGATGGCGGTCAAGAAGGGCGAGACCGACTGGGTCAACCTCCTGAGCTACGCCGTCCAGCAGATGCACGAGAACGGTGCGCTCACCGAGATGTCGAAGCAGTGGTACAACGGCATCGACCTGACGGTGAAGGAATAGGGTGACGGCCTGACGGTGAGTCCTACGGGACCCGCCGCCTGATTCGGCGCGGCGGGGGCGGCTTGTTCGGCGCCCCCGCCGCTGTCATTTCGAGGAAAGGTTCGCACGACATGCACAGACGCGCAGGCTTCATGAGCGTCGGCCTCCTCGCCGCCCTGCTCGCGCTCGTCTTGACGGCGCTCACGCCTGTCGCCCTTGCGACGGACGCGGCCAGCCCGTCGCCCGGGACGCAGGCGGCCGCGGCGCCACAGGGGACGCCCATCGTCCTCGGGGTCATCCCCGACCCGAGCGGCACGCGGACCAAGTGGTCCGGAGACCAGATCAACATCAACCTGGATCTCAACGGCGCCGATCTCGACGCCGCGGCGTCGGTCCTTACCGTCGATGGCGAGGAGATCGCGCTCTCCGAGCCAGCGAGCATGATAGAGCTGTCTCCGGGCAACCCGACGCTGCAGATGAAGTGGTCGGAGCCCACGTTCGCCCAGGGCGACTTCAAGTTCCAGGTCACGCTGTTCGACACCGCCGGCAACCAGCTCCAGGTCTACGACGAGAGGACCGACAAGACCTCCGACGTCTACGCCTGGGAGTTCGCCTCCGAGGGCGGCGCCTCGGGCGGCAGCCTGATCAACTTCGAGGTCATGCAGGAGTGGTTCTGGTACATCGCCGCAGGTGCCATCGTCACGGTCGAGCTCACCATCATCTCCATCCTGCTCGCCTGCGTCTTCGCCCTGTTCGGCTCGCTCGGCCGGCTCTCCAAGAAGATGACCTTCAAGCAGGCCTGGGACCGCTACCAGAGCCGCGAGTACATGTTCAGGATGGTCATCGGCCGAATCCCGTACTGGCTCGCCACCTTCTACACCTCGCTCTTCCGCGGCACGCCGCTGCTGCTGCAGATCATCGTGATCTACCAGGGCGTCCCCGAGTTCATCAGGGCGTTCGGGCTGCCCGACACCTACAATCCTCCGGCGTTCTGGTCGGGCGTCGCTGCCCTCTCGCTCAACTACGGGGCCTACCTCACCGAGGTGTTCCGCGCCGGCATCCAAGCGGTGCCCAAGGGCCAGAACGAGGCCGCATGGGCCATCGGCCTGAGCGGCTGGCAGACGCAGCGGCGCATCATCCTGCCGCAGGCGTTCAAGATCGTCATCCCGGCCGTGGGCAACGACTTCATCGCCCTCATCAAGGACACGTCGCTGGTCTCGGTCATCACCGTCGAGGAACTGCTGCGTCGCGCCCAGCTGGCCGGCGCCTCCTCGCTCAACAACTTCTCCACCCTGCTCGTGGCGGCGGCCTTCTACTGGGCGCTGACGATCTTCTTCAGCTTCTGGCAGGCCAAGCTCGAGACGCGCATGGCGCGCGACAAGGCTCGCGAGAAGGAGAAGGGGAAGGCGAAGTAGCATGGGCACACGGACTTACACCCATGAGACGATCACCGACGACAAGGGGCGCGAGCTCGTCGTCAAAGTCGAGGGCCTGCAGAAGTACTTCGGCAGGAACCACGTGCTCAAGGGCATCGACCTCGAGGTCTACAAGGGCGAGGTGGTGGTGCTCATCGGGCCGTCCGGTTCCGGCAAGAGCACCTTCCTGCGCTGCCTGAACTTCCTCGAGGATCCCACGACCGGTGAGATCAGGGTCGGGGACGTGCACGTCACCTGCGGCAGCCACGGCAGCGGCTTCAAGAAGGACGTGCACGAGATCCGCATGAAGTGCGGCATGGTCTTCCAGGAGTTCAACCTCTTCCCGCACAAGGACGCCACCGAGAACGTCACCGAGGGTCCCATCCTCGTCAAGGGCGTGAAGAAGGAAGACGCGATCAAGAAGGCCCACGAGCTGCTCACCAAGGTGGGGCTCGGCGAGCGCATGGACTTCTTCCCGAGCCAGCTCTCGGGCGGCCAGAAGCAGCGCGTCGCCATCGCCCGCGCCATGGCGATGGATCCCGTGCTCATGCTGTTCGACGAGCCGACCAGCGCCCTCGACCCCGAGCTGATCGGCGAGGTGCTCAAGGTCATGAGGGAGCTCGCCGAGGGCGGCATGACCATGATCGTGGTCAGCCACGAGATGGGCTTCAGCCGCGACGTGGCCGACCGCGTCGTGTACATGGACGACGGCTACTTCATCGAACAGGGCCCGCCGAGCGAGGTCTTCTTCCACCCCAAGGACGACCGCACCAAGCGCTTCCTGCGGCACATCCTGCCGGAGAAAGAGCCGGAGCACGCCAAGGAGCTCGGCATCCTCGAGGTCGACCAGGAGCTGCCCCAGCCGGACGCCGCTGCGGATCCTCTCCAGCACGCTGCCGGCGCGGCGCTCAGCCAGGACAACCTGAGCGACACCGCG